>JALNYO010000040.1 GCA_023229765.1 Syntrophales bacterium
TAATGTTCATAATGTCTCTATCGGGAATATGGTTTTTCAAGCAGTTAGAACCAGATTATGAACATTAAACTTCGTTTTCCCGCTCAGAATCGTTGCGGGAATGACAAGAATGGGGAGTTTTGCAATTACCTCTGAAGGGCGAAAGAAGCTTTTTTTCTGCTATTTCGACAGATCATATTTTTTCATCATTCGCCACAGAGTAGTGCGGCTCACACTGAGTTGCTTTGCTGTTTCAATTCTGTTCCAGCGACAATCTTCCAAAACCTTGCGCAACGTATCTGTATCCAACGTCTTTGCACGGTCTTGATTTGGCTGCGGGCTGGATTGGACCTGGACGGCAGCTTTTATCCCGTTGTTTAACAACTGCAAGGAAATTGGAAGATGCTGAACATCAATAATGGTTCCCTTGCAATGGATGAAGGCATACTCCAAAATATTTTCCATTTCTCTCACATTTCCAGGCCATGCGTAGTTTAGTAGTATATCCAAAACCTTTGAAGAGACTTCCTTTACCTGCTTATTCATAGTTATTTTAAGCTTTTCCAGAAAATGGTCAATCAAAAGAGGAATGTCGTCAATACGATCGCGAAGGGGCGGCATAAAAATCGGGATGACGTTTAACCGATAATAGAGATCTTCGCGAAAGGCATTATTCTGAATAGCCTTCGGCAAGTCCTTGTTGCTGGCTGAAATAATCCGCACATCTGCCTGGATCGTTTTCGATCCTCCGACCCTTTCAAATTGCTTGTCTTCAGTCACTTTCAATAACTTGGCCTGCATCCCAGGGGTTAGCTCGCCAATTTCATCCAGGAAGAGGGTGCCCTTATGCGCGAGCTCTAATCTCCCCTGGCGATCACTGACCGCCCCAGTGAAAGCCCCTCTCACATGGCCGAACAGTTCGCTTTCAAGTAAATTTTCGGGAATAGAAGCGCAATTGACATGAACAAAGGGACCATTGCGGTTAATGCTGGAAAAATGGACGGCGCTGGCAATCAGACCCTTGCCTGTCCCGCTTTCGCCCTGAATGAGAACATTGGCGACGCTATCGGAAATAGCTTCAATTATTTCATATATTTCCATCATTTTTTTATTTTTCCCAACAACATTCCCCAATATATATTTCTCGCCGTGACATCCCTCTTTCAGTTTCTCAAGGGCGGTGATGTCAACGAAAGTTCCCATACCTCCAACAGGATGGTTGTTGAGGTCATAAAGAATCGTACCAGTTGAAGAAATTATTACAGGATCGCCGTTCTTGTTAATAATTGTCCTCTTTACAGTGACCGGTTTCAACTGCTTTGCCGCCATTTTAATGGTGCATTCATTTATACAATTTTTGCTGTTAATATTTCCTCTTCCACAGAATATGTCCTTACACCGCTGTCCCCGGGCCTCAGTCGCCGAAAACCCGGTTATCCGCTCAGCCGCACGATTGAAAGATGTGATCCGCATGTTGAAATCAATAGTTATGACACCATCGCAGATGGCATCAAGGATCGCCATTGTTAGATTATCTTTCTCCAAGGATACCTTCTCGATAGGTGTTAATTGATCAAGCTGAAAAGAAAAATTCTTCCCCTGAACCTTGAAAAAGGGGATCACTCCCCGCTTTTCATCTTCGTGAATCATTTAATTCTCCTCTGTCACTCATGTAATTTACGATCCTTTTAACATAATGTTTCATTCTTTTCAAGGGGGAGTAACATTATAACTCTATTATGGCTATAAAAATATGTCGAATACAATTACCCTACCCCCATAGGATAAAGCCCGTTAGTTTACAGATTTTACGGGAGAAGGTGCACATGACATTTTGTAACGCTTTAGTATTGCAATGCATCAAGCATACTTTGCCATTGGGAAAGTATGCTTGATTTCTTGAAAAATGGACAATGCAACTAATATTTTTCTGTTTCAACAGAATGAAATTGTAAAACATTATGTTTCATTGGGCGGGACACCTTAATATTTAATAAAAGACAAACCCATCGATTTTACCTCACGCCAAGTCCCTTCCCCATGACCTTTTAAATTAAATAACTATTTTAAATTATTATAGATTAACAGCCAAATTTATAGGCTCTAAGTCATTATTGGCAGATCATTAGATTTTTTGAAAGCATGGCATAACATTTGCTCTTAAAGTGGAGTTAATCGTTTTCGCAATTCATATTTGTTAGACAATAAGCACTGTTTTGGCGTCAAATTAGACGGTAGAAGAGGGAACTGACCGGAGAAAAAATCAATGAAGGTTAATTTTGTCGGCACCGCAGGGCTTGTTCCAGGAATGGGTTTAAAGGTTACGGGAAAGCGTGGGCAGTTATCAATGCTCATAGATCAGGATTACTTAATGGAGGTTGGCGAGGGCGCCTTAAGAAATTTAAATGCCAATGGCACGGATCTGGATGCAATCAAAAGAATCCTGATCTCCCATGTACACTCCGATCATTTTATCGGAATCGTCCATGTGCTTTACGCTATGATGAAAGTGAGAAACAGAAGGGATCCCCTCGAAATCGTAGGCCCCAGTGGGATTGAGAAGGCAACTCGGGGGTTGATGAGCATTTGTGAACTGTCGATTGCCAATGATGAGCTGAGGGGATATGAACTGAAATTTATTGAACTGGGGAGAGCCGAACGGTTTGATGATATTCGGACTGCCATCGGCTCCCATCCCACCGAAATACACGCCTACCGGATCACGCGGAATGGTCGCTCAGTCTTCTACAATGGAGAATCAAGCTATACCAGGGAGGTCCTCGACCTGGGAAGAGGCGCGGATCTTTTCATCAGCACCGCCGTGACCTTGGAACCGCACCTTTTTCATAACACCGCCGAGGATGTAGGGCGCGCAGCAACTGAAGCCGGGGTGCAGCGTGTTGCTGTCGTCCATTGGCCGACGGAGTATGAGGGCAGAAGAGAGGCGTTCGCGAAATTAGTCAAGAAACATTTCAAGGGCGAGGTTATTGTCCCGAATGATTTTACCGAGGTTGAAGTTTAAAACAAGGATAGGAGGAGGGGTAAGATATGAGCAAGGAGAAACTGGCGGCACTGGCAATGGCGGTTGCCAGGGGGAAGGCTGATGCCCAGCAATTAACGAAGGAATTGATCTCGGATAATATCTCCGTAGATCAGATATTCAAGGAAGCCCTGGTTCCCGCCATGGAGAAGGTGGGAGAGGGGATGCAGGAGGAGGAATATGCATTTCCGGAGGTTCAGGGGGCGATAAAGGCCATCCAAGCGTCCCTTGATTTGTTGAGGGGGACCTTTCCGGGCGGGACGGCTGCCTCAGCCGCGATACCTCAATGGGAAGGCGGCGGAGAGCTCTACGAGGTGGGGGGGCATTTAATCAACTTTGTAGGCAAGGCCTCCGGACTTGGTGGTTATGATTTGGTTCTGTTCTTTGATGAATGTGTCCGGGGATTGATGCAGCAGATTGATCTGCCCTGTCACAAGCAGGCGGAATCGACGCAAAAGGACTAAGATGGAAATCATTTCCTTAACCACGGACGAGGTGAGGAAACCGGGGGGAGCAGGGGTTTTACTGACAGCTTAATGGGGGAGGTATTGCTATGGTACAGAAGATGACACCGAAAGAAAGATTGGCGGCAGTGGACGAGTTTCGTGAGCCGGATGTGATGCCGGTGTTTCCAAGGATTATGGCTCAGGCTATCTATTCTCATAAGGGGTGGAAGCTGAGCGATATCACCACGCAGACGGAGATTGATGGAGATAAGGTGGCCGAGGCGTTTCTGGCATCGGTGGAGGAGGTAGGTTACGACTGGCCCTTCGGGGGGTACATGGATC
The DNA here is from genome assembly GCA_023229765.1 of Syntrophales bacterium. Lineage (NCBI taxonomy): Bacteria > Pseudomonadati > Thermodesulfobacteriota > Syntrophia > Syntrophales > Syntrophales bacterium. Next base: position 3,808 of record JALNYO010000040.1, read on the forward strand.
ACGCCTTTGGCGTGCCGCCGCTGGGAGGCACCTTGAAGATTCCTGATAAGTTTGGGGTGAGTGTGAGCATTGACAAGCCAGTCATTGAAAAGCGGGAGGATTGGCCGGCTGTTCAGAAAAAGCTGCCACTGGATCCAATGAAAGACGCCCGTTGCCGCGGCACCCTTAAGTCGATCAATATCATATCAAAGGCGATTGGCGATACCCATCCCCTTTTTGCGGCTTACTATACGGGAATTACGGCTGCCAATATCCTCTTTCGCAAGGTGGAGGACCTTACACTCGACGCGGCCGAAGATCCCGAGTTTGTTGATGAGATGTGCAAGGCGGCAACAGCCTGGTGCAATGACTGGATCCGGGCCCAGTACAAGGCCGGCTGCAACAGTTTCTGCTATCTGGGGGATCATTTTGGGACAGATTTGATTTCACCGAAGATGGGGGAGCGCTTCATTCTTCCTTATATCGCCGACACGGTGGCCATGGTGAAAAAGGAATTCGGCCAGAAGACCTATCTGCACATTCATGGAAATTTCAAAGGGCCTAAGGCCTATAATCTCCTGGAGAAGCTTGTGAAAGAAGCGGGGGTGGCCGGGCTGCACATGGATGAAAAGCACGATCCGAAATGGATCAAGGAAAACATCGTGGAAAAATGGCACATTCCCGCGGGGATCATCGTTCACGGGGCAGACCCCATCCAGAGTGGTCCTGTTGAGAAGATTTACGCTCATGTGAAAGAGGCCATCGAGGCGATAGGAACGCCAGGGCTTGGCTATTTTATGGCGCCCAGTTGTCAGATCCTTCCTGATACATCGAATGCAAATTTCAAAGCTTGGGTGGATGCCACCCATAAATACGGAAAGTATCCTTTGGGATCTTGGAAAGAAGAATAATATTAAGAACTAAGACTCTGTAATCCCCCAGTGTTGCGGGGGTACAGAGTCTGATCATTTAGCGAGTTATCAGGCAGCAGGAGAACGGCGGCGATTGCCTCGTTCCGCCGGGGATGTTCCAATAAAAATACCACTTTCAAGTGGCAAATGAGCGTTTTACAATCCAGCCTCCCGTCGCGTGCGGAGGCTATGAGAGGAGAAAAATAACATGAGTCCGTTAATAATCATGATCATCGGGATGACAGTCCTTTCCTTGGTTTCGGGGATGTTGGGGCTTGGTGTGGCCTTTTCGGCTATTCCTTTTTTGGGGTTGTTCCTTCCCAGTCTTACCCACCAGGTTCAACCGTTGAGCCTTCTGTTAAATGGGATAACGGCGCTAACGGCAACCTTCGGATTTGCAAAAAGCGGCCATATAGATTGGAAGAAGGCGATCACCCTCGCCGTCATAACGACCATTGCCGCGCCTTTGGGTTCATATCTCGTCCGCTTTGTCCCCAATTCTATATTTGGATAGTTTACTTCGTGTCGGTTACTTATCTTGCATATAGACTTTTCAGGCCTGTGACGGCGAGGCCGGGTAATGAAAACTTCACCCTTGCTTTGATCCTGGCCATCCCCATTTCGGTGCTTTCAGGCTTCCTTGGCGTTGGGCCTGGTTTCTTGCTCATGCCGACCCTCATTATTGTGGGTTTTGATCCGAAGAAAGCGGCAGGAATTAACGCTTTGGCGGTTTGTCCCCCTTCTTTCTCAGCATTGATTCCCCACCTTGCAACGGCTCAGTTTGATATGACACTGACGTTATGGCTTCTTGTCGTTGGGGCAGTATTTTCTTATGTTGGAGCAAGGCTCACGAGCCGCTTTGTTCCCAGTGCAAAAATTAAGCAGATTTTCGGCGTTCTTATTGTGGTCATGACGCTCTACAAAATATACACCATGGTCAGATAAGGCAGATTAACCAAAAGCATTTTTTGAAATTTTAATCAAAGGGAGGATGACACTATGGTAGAAATTGGAGCGTTAAAACAAATAGTGATCGATGGCGATGGCAAAAAGGTGATTGAATTGGTGAATGCCGCTTTGGCCGAAGGGGTTACACCGCAGAGCCTTTTAACAGATCACTTGATTCCGGGTATGGTCGAAGTGGGGCAACTCATGCAGGATGGAGAGTACTTTATTCCCGAGGTTCTCAAATCGGCAAAGGCGATGAATGGAGCCTTGGCTATATTGGAGCCCCTTCTTGCCATAGGAGGCAGAGAGTCGGCAGGCTGCGTGCTTATGGGCACGGTGGATGGAGATATTCACGACATAGGGAAAAATCTTGTCTGCATGCTGCTGAAAGGAGGCGGATTCGAGGTAAGAGATTTGGGCGTTTCCGTCCCGGTACAAAAATTTCTTGAGGGAGTCAAGCTAGCCCTTCAGGAGCGGGAAGGCAAAATTGTTCTCGGAATGTCAGGCCTCATCACGCCGACGCTTGATGGGATGCCGGAGGTGATCAAAGCGCTTGAAGAGGCAGGCCTCAGGGATAGGGTTAAGGTCATGGTCGGAGGAGCGCCAGTGACGCAGGAGTTCTGTGATTCAATAGGCGCAGATGGGACTGCCCCCGATGCGCCCAGCACGGTGGCGTTGGCCAGAAGCCTTTTAGCGGCCTGATGTTGATCAAGAATATTTTTGATAAATGGCCGGCATCGGGAATTTTTACAGGGGAAGTAATAGAAAAAGGGGTACCGTTTTAGCCCAGAAGGAGAAGGGGATAAGAGTATGAGCCAAAATCTTACGACCGTGATTCGGTCTGAAACTAAAGAGGTGGAGATTACGAGGGAGCTCCCAACCGTTATTATCGGGGAGTGCATAAACCCCACGGGAAGGAAAAAACTGCAGGAAGAGTTAAGGGCAGGTAAATTCGATATTATCCGCAGAGATGCAGTAGCTCAGGTGGAGGCGGGAGCCGCGATTCTGGATGTAAACGCGGGTGTGGCAGGAATGGATGAGCCGGTCTTGATGGTTCAATTGATCAATGTTGTCAGGGAAATGACGGATGTTCCGTTTTGCATTGATACGGCAAATCCCAAAGCTCTGGAAGCGGCGTTGAAGGTGTATAAGGGAAAGCCGCTGGTCAATTCGGTCAACGGTGAGGAGCACAAGCTATCGGAGATTCTGCCCATGATCAAAGACTATGGGGCAGCGGTGATAGGTTTGACGATGGATGACGAGGGGCTTCCCCGGACGGCGGACAAGCGTCTCTCGATTGCAGGCAAGATCATTGAGCGAGCGATGAAGCTTGGCATTCCGAGAGAGGATATCGTAATCGATGTCTTGGCTTTGGCGATGGGTTCGGAGGATAAAGCAGGCCGGTGCGCGCTTGATACTATCGAGGCGGTTGTAAAGGAATTCGGAGTCAATATCACCATGGGGGCCAGCAACATTTCCTTTGGGCTTCCCGACCGTCCGTCGGTGAATGCCACGTTTATCGCCATGGCGATCCGGATGGGGCTCACCTGTCCTATCACCAACCCTCTTAATGAGCAGGTCCGTTCAGCGATTGCGGCGGCAGATCTCTGCATGGGAAGGGATGAGTATGCCTCAGGCTGGATCAAGGACTATCGGAAACGGGAGAAAGCCAAGAAGGCCGCTGCCGGTGCACTGTAGTGTGGCTTAAGTGCGAGGACATGCATCAGAAACAATAAGTTGGGGCTGGACCAGGGATTGAGGGATATCCGTGAAAATGCCCCGATAAAAGTCCTTAAAAACGTGTTATAGGAGGGAAACAACCATGAAGGTCACTTTTTTAGGAACTGCGGGGCTTGTTCCCGGGGGAATGGGGCTCACGGTCACAGGCAAGCGAGGGCAAAACTGCATGCTGATTGACGATGACTATTTGATCGAAACTGGCGATGGCGCTCTCAGAAATATTAATGCCTATGGGGTGGACTTGAATAAGATTAAAAAAATAATGATTTCACACCTGCATTCGGACCATATCATAGGTATAGTGCACATTATATTTGACATGATGAATGTCCGAAACCGGAAAGAACCGCTGGAAATTGTCGGACCGCCCGGTGTTGAGAAAACAGTCCGGGGGATGATGAGCCTTACTGAACTTCCCTGCGCCGATGATGCAAAACGCGGATTTGCTCTTGTCTTCCGTGAATTGGGAGCTGCCGAGAAATTTGACGACGTTGAGACAGCGAAGGGAGAACACCCCTCTGAAGCGCATGCATATAAAATTACCCGCGGCGGAAGATCAGTTTTTTATAATGGCGAATCAAGTTTCACCAAAGAGGTGCTTGACCTTGCCAGAGGCGCCGACTTTTTCATCTGTACCATTCCTGTTATTGAGAACCATTCGTTTCATATTGACCCGAAAATGTGCGGTCAGGCGGCAACCGAGGTCGGGGTGACACGGGTTGCGGCAATGCACTGGCCCACGCAATTTGAAGAAAATAGAGAAGCTTTGGCTGATATGGTTAGAAAATATTTTGACGGAGAAGTGATGATCCCGGACGATTTTACCGTGGTTGAAGTATAACAAATAGAGTGAAAAGGAAAGGAGTTATGAATGAACAAAAAGGAAAGGTTTCAGGCAGTTCGCGAAATGCGGGCGCCGGACTACATGCCTGTCTGGCCGAGGGTAATGTCCCAAATGCTTTATGCAAAGGGTTGGATGCTGCCCGAGGTCACCGGAGTTGATTGGTACGACTCGGAAAAAATCACTCAGGCAGTCCTCGACAGTATCAAGTATGTAGGCTACGATATGGCGATCCCAACCTATGTGGACTACGCTTTTGGAGTGCCATACCTCGGCGGAACAATCAGCATCCCTAACAAATTTGGCGTAGCCGCCGGAACTACCGATATGCAAGCTGTGATGACGAAGGATGACTGGCCGAGAATTCAGAAAAAACTTGCTCATTTTGATCACAAAACATCTGATCCCCGGATGAAGGGCGCTCTTGAAGTCATTACGAATGTCGCGAAGGCCGTGGGAGATGAAATGCCGCTTGTGCCGATGTATTATGTCGGCACGACCGCCGCCATGTTCCTCTTCCGTCCCAACGCCGCCATCATGGAAGATATGAGCGAGGACCCTGAGTGGGTGGATGACATGGCCAAGGTGGCTACTGATTGGAGCTTAGACTGGATTCGGGCGCAATATGAAGCGGGCGCCAACAGCGTTGCCTTTATCGCAGAGACGATGGGAACCCTGATGATGAGCGCCAAGATGTGCGAACGGTTCAACCTTCCCAATATTGTAAGGGTCGTTGAGACAGTCAAAAAAGAGTTCAACCAGAGCACGTGGCTGCATATTCATGGCAATATGAGAACTCCGAAGGCATATCAGTACCTGACTCTGCTTGTGAAGGAAGCAGGCGTCGAAGGGTTTCACTTTGATGAGGAAAATCCTCCGGACTGGATCAAGGAAAATGTGGTTGATAAGTTAGGGGTGCCGGCCTGCATCATCACGGACGGGGCGAGGATCGCCAGCGGACCGGTGGAAAAGATCAAAGCAGAGGTAAAGGAACAGATGTCAGTGATCGGTGACGGATTAGGCCTGATGATGGCGCCGAGCTGTCAGGTGCTTCCTGCCACTCCTAATGAGCATTTTAAAGCATGGGTGGATGCCACTCATGAATATGGAAAATATCCACTCAGTAAATAGTTTATTCACAGGAGGCAATTGCAAAACCATTTGTCATTCCCGAAAGCGAAGCTTAATGTTCATAATGTCTCTATCGGGAATATGGTTTTTCAAGCAGTTAGAACCAGATTCCCGCTCAGAATCGTTGCGGGAATGACAGAAATGGGGAGTTTTGCAATTACCTCACAGTAGATGCCATTATGGAAATAAATGGTTTCCCGAAAACAGAATAAGGAACGTGGGGAAAGGAAGAGAATGTAATGATAAAAAAGATCGTGTTTTTTACTGGAGGCTGTCCCAGGTCCCAGATCACAGAGAAGAATTTAAGGAAGGCTGTTGCAGAGATGGGACTGGAGGTTGAGATCGAGAGTATAGACGACCCACGAGAACATCAGAAGCAAGGGGTTTCAGCTTTTCCTACGGTGAAGATTGACGGGGAAATTAAAACGGTGGGTATTTTCAGGAGCGTTGATTATTTTAAGGAACTCTTTGAGGACCTCGCTTCCGAACAGCCGCCTTCAGTATAGATGTTTTGCAAATGTTGCTCTATCGCCAATTGTCGAGGGTGGAAGGTAGATATCGGGGGTCGGTGGTTTTTATAACTTTCGGTAACGGAAGTGTTTTCATCCTGTTATTGCCGTGGGCACTGGATTTTAGCATAATATATTATCTGAATGAAGGAGAGTGATTAAAGTGTCCGATTCCGTAGATGATCCCCCAAACGGTTCCTCTGTGAGTGTCGAAAAGGAACCGGATAAGGTGTGCGATTTGTATTTAAACGGTTACGCCTGAGACAGGGCTTTCCTGCAAGTTATGCAGGAAATATATGGTCTTCCCCTTGATGAATGGGCTTGGATTAATTATCAATTGGAAATTTCGGTTACCTGTGAACGTTATGCATGTAAGGGGCTGTCTGCTGGCGGTATAGCCATTGCCCTTGATATCATAAAGAATAAACTAAACAGCGGTCTTTCACCCTCAAAGGCATTGGAAGAATACGAAAGGCGCGTTGTTAAAATCTTTGACGCTTTCAAGAAAGAGTTCGGGGAATGCGGCTGCCAGGCTCTTTTAGGTTTTGACGCCATGAAATATGATGACTACCCTCCTGAGAAGCAGCGGTATATTGAAGGGGGCGAATGGATGAAACAATGCTGCACGTATATGGGATTTATCGTCAATGCCATGAAAGAAGAGAAATAAAGGCCAAGGTTTATAAACGTCAAACAATTGAAGAAAGGAGCTAAAAATGAAATTCAAAAGGATAGTTTTTTCGGTGCTGTTAGTATTTTTTTTCATGTTTTCAATCCCGGTGTTTGCTCAAGATGTTGTCACTAATGAAAAGGCCAAGATCACCATTGGCTATGCCCCGTTCGGCATGTTGGAAACCTCTGTGGCCAAGGTGAAGCAGTTTCACAAGAAGTATCTTCCCAATGTAGAGGTAGAGTGGTTTTTTGGATTGTATAGCCCCCATCTCGTAAACAATTGGATCGCGGGAAAGTTGGATGTCTCCTATTTAGGAGATATGCCGGCCATCATGCTTCAAAGTAAGGTGAAGAATACGAGATGGGTTTCGAATGGCGTATCCCCTCGCGGGGAGGTGCTGGCGATTTTTGTAAACAATAACTCCAAGGCAAAGACGCTGAAGGACTTGGAGGGCAAATCGCTTGCTACGGGCATTGGCTCCGCGCAGCATCGCATGATCGAGGCCATCATGAAAAAGGAGAATATCAAATTTAACCTCGTAAACCAGTCACCGGAGGTGGCGCTCAGCAATCTGGAGGCGGGAAAGGTTGATGCGTTCGGCTACTGGCCGCCCTATATTGAAATGGTTAAATATAAGAAAGTTGGCCGGGCCATTATGGCTGACGCCGTTAAATATGAGCCCGAAGTGAATGCTACCTGGCCCCTGGTGGTAAGCGAAGCGTTTAACAAAAAGAATCCTAAGATTGTGGAGGGGTTAGTGCGTGCCGATATTGACCTTCACAAGTACATTCAAGCCAATCTCGATGAGGCTTCGCAGATCGTCTTTAAAGAGTTGGGCGAAAAAATACCTCTTCCCGTTATCAAGGCGTCATTGGCAAGTTATCGCTATCATGACAGTATTGATAAAGATGCGATCCAGACTGTGCAAATGAGCGTCGATTTTATGAAATCCAAGGGATACATAAAGGAGGGGTTTGACCCTGCAGCCTGGGCAGATCCATCTTACGTGAATAAGATTCTTAGCGGCAAGAAATAAACCATCCTTAAAACCGTCCGGGGGGCAGATATCTGCCTTCCGGACATACACCACGATTAAAAAGGCAGGGATAATCATGGATAGTAGGACATATTGTGTTTCGGGCATTACCTTTGAAAGGCCGTCGGCTTTCGCCCGGACATTCAGCATTAAGAATTTGTTGAAAGTTATCTCAATAGGGTCATTGTTTGTTATCTGGACCCTGCTGGTGCATTTTAAGGTATATCGTTTCGGGTTTCTTCCGGGGCCAGCCGAAGTATTAGTGTGGGGCATAGAATGGGTACAGAACAAGGTTTTCTGGATTGATTTAGTGTTCACCTTTGCCCGCGTATGGGTTGGCGTGGTTGCCGCGTGCCTTATTGCGATTCCCATGGGGTTGATGATCGGGTGGAATAAGATTTTTGCTGACTTCACCTTTCCCATGGTGGAGATTCTTCGGCCTATCCCGGGGATTGCCTATATTCCGGTAGCCATTATGTTTTTACCCTGGGAAGAGGCAAGCACGGCTTTTATTTGCTTTATTGGCGCCTTCTTTCCCATTATTATCAATACGATCATCGGGGTAAAGTCAATAGACCAAAGCTATTTTCGGGCGGCCCAATGTCTCGGATCCACCCCCCGCCAGATATTCTGGCATGTGGTAGTGCCGGGATCCTTGCCCTACATTTCCAGCGGGGCGGCACTGGGGATGGGCATCGGTTGGATGGCTTCAGTGGCGGGGGAGATGATATCCGGACAATATGGTCTTGGGTACCGCATCTGGGAATCTTACACCTTGATCAGATATCCTCTCATTGTTGTAGGAATGATCGTCATCGGGGTTCTGGGATTGGCCTCTTCGAGCTTCATCCGGTACGTTACGAAACGGGTGGTGCCCTGGCGGAAGGACATGACGGAATCGTTAGACGAATCAATCACAAAAAAATAGGTGGAGAAGGTCATGAAATTGGATACAAAAGAAGCTGCAAAGGATCAACCCGCGGCGATTGAGAAAACGCAATCCGCTCCAGGGGGATCAGTTCCCGGGAAATCGGGTTCTTGGTCTAAATTCAGAAAAAAGTTAATAAGTCTGTCCACGCTCAGAAGAATAAGTTCCGTCTTGATCTTCCTTGGCCTATGGGGAGCTGTAGTTCAAACTATTCCTAATTTTCACCAAATCCCGGGACCCTGGAAGGTTTTTCTCGCCTTGTTCAATATTTCTCCTAACCTGTATTTAATGGAAATAGTCCGTAGTTTTTTGAGGGTTCTGGCCGGATTCATTTTAGGAGCTGCGGTAGGGTTTCCGATCGGGGTAGCGATCGGCTATTCCCGGATTTTCAATTATATGCTCTTTCCCGCGGTAGAAATATTCCGTCCCATTCCGCCCATTTCCTGGATTCCCCTGTCTGTTCTGTTCTTTGTCAATATAGAGTCCCAGATCGTTTTTCTGACGTTCTACGGCGCTTTTTTCCCCATCGTTTACAACACCATTAGCGGCATCTCAAACGTCGATATACAACTGCCGCGGGCGGCGATGTCTTTCGGGGTCAGCAAAACTCAATTGCTGTTCCGCGTCATCCTGCCGGCCGCCAGTCCTCAGATCTTTGCCGGTTTGAAAATCGCGGTTGGAATCACCTGGCTCATGGTGGTGGCTGCGGAAATGATTGCCAGCAAAGGCGGGCTGGGTTATCTGACATGGTACAACCATACAGTGATGAATTATCCAATGGTTTTCATCGGAATGGGTACCATCGGCGTAGTTGGGGCTCTTTCCAGCCTGGGAATTGACCGCATTGGCCTGCGGTTCACAAAGTGGATGGATATATTTTAAGCCCCCCCGCCTCGTTGCCTCTTCGCAGGCAAATGGCGAGAGGGTAAAACCAAAGACGAAGATGGAGATGGAACATGGCGGATGATAATAAATCAGGGGCAGTCGAATTCAAAGATGTGGTGAAAACGGTAAAGATCAAGGATAAGCACAGCGTTGTCCTGAAGGATTGCTTTCTGACAATAGATAAGGGGAAATTGACGGTGCTGGTCGGTCCATCCGGGTGCGGGAAATCGACTATCATCAACCTCATAGCCGGGTATGATACACCATATAGTGGGCAGGTGCTTGTGGATGGGGCGCCCGTGAAAGGTCCGAGTTGGGAACGGCTGGTCGTTTTTCAGGAAATGGCCCTTTTCCCCTGGCTGACATGTTACGAAAATGTCGTCTTTGGTCCGAAGGCCCGGGGGATTATGTCCGAGAAGGAGATGCATGAAGAGGCCGTAAGACTTCTGGAATTGGTTGGTCTCCAGGATTTCCATGGGAAATACCCCAAGCAGCTTAGCGGCGGCATGCAGCGGAGGGCAGAGCTCGCCCGAGCGCTGATCAACAGACCCAAGATCATGCTCATGGATGAACCTTTCCGCGGACTGGATGCGATGACGCGGGAGTTGATGCAGGAGTATTATCTCAAACTCTTTGAGGAAACAAAAATCACCAATGTCTTCGTGACCTCCGAGATCGATGAAGCCATTTTTTTGGCGGATAAACTTTTAATGATGACTAACAAGCCGACAAAGGTCAAAAAGGCTATTGATGTTGACCTGCCCCGGCCTCGGGATTGGAAAATGGCCACATCCAAACGGTTTCGTGAACTCAAGGCGGAGGCTCTTGAGTTGCTCCATGAAGAAGCTGTCAATGCCTCCGCAAGCAGTGGTAAAGCCGATATTGATCTTTCTGCAGGTTTTGAGAAGCTGAAGATGGCTTAAAGCGAGGGGACGTCAATGTGATAGGAGAGAACAGATGAGCAATTTTGAAGTGACCATGGATCAGGGCCTTGCCGTAAAACCCAAAGAAGGCAGGATTCGCATCGAGCATGCGAGCAAAGTCTATGATCCGCAGGGCGTCAATGTCTGGGCGCTGGATGATAATTGTGTTGATATCGAAGCGGGTGGCTTCGTCGGAATCGTTGGGCCGTCCGGATGCGGGAAGACTACCCTTTTAAATGCGATTGCGGGGTTCGACAATCTGACTGACGGTGAGATATACTTGGACGACGAGTTGATTGCTTCTCCTGCGATCAAGCAATCTCCCGGCTCAGACCGTATCGTTGTTTTCCAGAACGGCGCCCTTTTTCCCTGGAAAACGGTGTTGGAGAACCTCACCTATGGTCCTGTCGCCCAGGGAAAGATGTCAAAGGATGAGGCCGTCACCGAGGCGAGGCGGATCATGGGAAAAATGGGTTTAAACTGCAACACGGAAGACCTCTATCCTGACAATCTTTCATCCGGCATGAAGCGCCAGGCGGAAATTATCCGCGCCCTGATAAACAACCCCAAAGTATTGCTGCTGGACGAGCCATTTCGAGCCCTCGACAGCATAACTAAAACCATTATGCATGAGTATCTTTTAGAGGTGTACAATTTTACGCGAAAAACCATCTTCTTTATCACCCACGATCTTGAAGAGGCCATCTTTCTGGCGGATCGTGTCTTGATCATGACTACGCGACCGGGCCGCATTAAAGCAACTATAGAAGTGGACATTCCCAGACCGAGAGACTTTCATGTCTTGGCGAGCGACCATTTCATGGAATTGAAGGAACAAGCCGTGGCGGCGGTACGGGAAGAAACATTAAAGGCCTTCGCAGCAGGAGAACGCGAATTGGCTTAATACTCTAATTCATAATTACATTTAACAGCAGCGAAAGGGGAATTGAGATATGCCGGTGGTAGAATTCATGGGGAAAAGCTTTAATGTGGATGGCGAGGGTTTTCTTACGGACGTGAATGAATGGTGTCCGGAATGGGTGGAGTATGTAAAAACGAGCCAGGGGATTAAGGAGCTTACGGAGGATCACTGGACGGCTATAAACATGCTTCGGGACTACTATAAGTTGAACGGGAAGCCCCCCATGGTCAGGATCTTTGCTCAGGTGACGGGTTTCAAGTTGAAAAAGATTTATGAGCTTTTCCCGGCAGGCCCCGGGAAAGGCGGGTGCAAGGTGGCCGGTCTTCCGAAACCGATCGGATGCGTCTAAAACGAGAGGCGTGGCTGAAGCATGTCCGCGTTTTGTAAAAATAGAGTTAATGGAGGTAATTGCAAAACTCCGTGTCATGCCCGAATGCTTTTGTCGGGCATCCATGATTTCAAATAGTTAAAAACTGGATTATGAACATTAAACTTCGTTTTCCCGCCCAGAAGCGTCGCGGGAATGACAGCGTTGGGAGTTTTGCAATTGGCTCAATGGGCAAAATCTTTCATTCATCCCCAGCGGCTGACGGTGGTGATGAATGCAGGCGTTTGGGCTGCGCAAAGGGATATTTTAGCAAAAGCCGGAAGGAGGTAGGCTGGGATGTTTGAAAATTTCAGAGACACACTGATCTTTATTGAATGGGTGACCTTCTTTGCCGTCTTGATTGTATTAGCCATTCAATTTTTCAATCTGTACCGCATCAGCCGGGTAAAAGACGCAGTTCTGCACGATAACTGGAATTGGACAGAGGTAGTTCGCTCTATCTTCCACTGGCTTGTTCCCTTTGGAAGCCAGGGGATGAAAGACCATCCCTTTGTAACCTTGGGTTATTTCTTTTTTCACCTTTCCTTTATCTTCACGCTGATATTTTTATCGTCCCATGTTTTTACGAATACGGGTTGGCTGGGGGGCGGCAGCCTTATTGCCGATTTGACGGCGCTCGTTTTCATGGTCTCCGTTGTCTTCATCGTGATTCGGCGGTTGATTGCCCCGGAAGTCCGGATAGTCACCACCTTGAGCGATTACCTGCTTTTAGCCCTCGTAACCGCATTATTTATAACCGGCTACTACATGGGCTTTCATCCAGGAACAGAGCTCGGTATAAATTATGAAAACATTCTAATTATCCACATCCTTTTAAGCGAGCTCCTGATAATCCTTATCCCATTTACAAAGTTAGGACACATGATCCTTTTCTTTTTTACGCGGGCAATCATTGGAGTCGAATTTGGCGCCAGGCGGGGCGTAAAGTCTTGGTAAAGGGGCGAACATCACAATACGGACAAAAAGAAAGGAGTTTTTTTCATGTCAGATAAAGAGGGACAGCCGGCGACAAAGGCAGAAAAACCGATCGCTCCCCGGGAGATCATGACGATGCTGGACAAGGCTCTGGGAGCGCGGATGAAGCTGTGGCTTAAGTCTTGCTATCATTGTGGTTTGTGTGCGGACAGTTGTTTTTTTTACACGGCCCATGGGAATGATCCGCAATACATGCCTTCCTATAAGCTGAACAAGACCCTGGGAGAGCTGTATAGGAGAAAGGGAAACGTAAGCAGGCAGTTCCTTGAAAAGGCCGCGGACATTGTCTTTGGAGATTGTACCGGCTGCCGCCGCTGCAGCATGTACTGTCCCTTTGGAATAGATATCGGTTTGATGCTGGGCACGGTTAGAGCCGTCTGCGCCGCTTATGACCTCTCTCCGGAAGCCCTTCTGGTCGCCACGCAGAACTATGTGGAGTTTGATAACCAGATGGCGGTGACCACGGATGAATGGGTTGATACTTGCCAGTGGATGCAGGACGAAACAGCCGATGAGCTTCCCGGACTCACCATTCCCATAGATAAAAAGGGTGCCAGGATCATGTACACAATCAATGCCCGGGAGGCCAAATATTATCCCCAGGATATTGCAATGGCCGCAATGATCTTCCATGTTGCGGGGGAAGACTGGACGATGTCCACCAAAGGCTGGGACGATACGAATCTGGCGTTTTTTGCCGGCAAAGGAAAGGAGGCGGCACAGCACGTCAAATCAACCTATGATGCCGCCATCGGGTTGGGGGCTCAGGCAATAGCCATCACCGAGTGAGGGCATGCATACAGAGCCCTTCGGTTCGAAGGGCCTTATTGGTTGGGTTTGCCGGGCGGGAATCCTCCGGTTCCAGTTATTCACAGCGTTCAGCTTTTCTACGAATACCTGCGGGATGGACGTATTAAAATAGATCCGTTGAAAAAGCTCAAAGTGCCTGTCACTTACCATGATCCGTGCAACATTTCGAGAGGCGGCGGCTTATCGGAAGCAGCCAGGCATATTGCCCGGCAACTGACGGATGACTTCCGGGACATGACCCCCGGCGGAGAACATAACCACTGTTGCGGGGGTGGTGGGGGCTATGTTCCCATGGGGCCTGCGTTCAAAGAAAGAAGGATGGCTTCGGGCAAAGTCAAGGCCGATCAGATTAAGGCGACGGGGGCGAAGATTGTCATAGCGCCCTGCCATAACTGCTATGACCAGATCGGCGATCTCAGCGAGAAGTATGATTTGGGTATCCAGGTAAAAACGTTCAAGGAACTCATCAGTGAAATGATGATCATCCCCGACAATATGAAACCCAAAGTTGAAGAGTAATGCCATATTGCGGATGGGAAGGAGGTCTTGACGTCGAATCAGACCTGCAAAAGTCGTTCAGTGGTTGAGGTGTCAAGGATTAGGGAATATCCTGACAAGCTCTGGTTTTTTAGAAAGGAGCGGAGATGAACAAAAAAGAACGATTTCAAGCGGTGAAGGAAGGTCGAGCGCCTGATCACATACCGGTTTGGTCATGCGCATTATCCCAGACTATTTTTACCAGGGCCTTCTATTGCCTGATGTTACCGGCCAGGATTGGTATGATTCTGCCAGGATTGCTGACTTGATACTGAAGAGCATCAAGAATGTCGATTATGATCTCGCTATCCCTTTTTATGTTGATTTTGGTTTTGGCGTTCCTCCCCTCGGCGGAGTCTTTGATATTCCTAATGACAAATTTAAGGCATGGGTGGACGCCGTTCATGAATATGGGAAATACCCGTTGGTTTGACTCCTTCCTGAATAAGGCGGCCTTGTCTGTGCACTGAAAAGCTTGATCCCGCTGCCGGGAAACTGTTCCCTGCGAAGCGAGATGACGCCGTCGCTGGTATCGGCGCCCGGGGTCATCTCGTTCCTGTAGCATTTGTCTTTTCTTTTAAAATATACCCTCATAGTACAGCAGCAAGTCTTCTCTGCCAGCACGGATGCGAATTATTTCGCATTCAGTGAAACATTATGTTAAGAAGGCACCAATTGGCAGGAGGCAGATATAATGACCCAGGAAGATGAAGGACGAGACGTCATTCCTTTTTTTAAGGTTCAGGGGAAAGACTTTTCTTTTGAAATGGATAAATTGACCCATACCGAAAAGGCAGTCTTGGAAAAAGACAATCTGGTAATGGCGATCCTTGATACCATCGACGATGGCGTCATGACGATCGATTCCAACATGCGGATCACGTCTTTTAACCGAGCCGCGGAGAGGATAACCGGGTTTTCGGTCGGGGAGGCTCTGGGACAGCAGTGCAAAGACATATTTTGCGGGAAAGGAAGTATCGAAAGCGGAAGGTGCAGGGTTGAGTGCACCATGAAGATGGCGGCAAAGGAGCTTAAGCCGGTCACCGTAAAAAAAAGGATTGTCAATAAAAAGGGCGACCTTGTAATGACCTCCTTGACGGCTACAATCCTTTACGACCTCAGCGACCGTCCGGTTGGCGGCATGGAGACTTTTATAGATATCACGGCTTTTGAGAAACTGAAAGACGGGTGCGAGGGCAAAAAATACATTTTGGGGAACATTATTGGGAAAAACCACAAGATCATGGAGATATACGAACTCATCGATTCCATTTCCGACAGCAGGGCCAATGTCCTCATCCAGGGGGAGAGTGGAACAGGCAAAGGTTTGGTTGCCAAGGCCATCCATTGCTCAAGCATCAATCAAAAGGGGCCCTTTGTCCATGTGAACTGCGCAGCTCTGCCCGAAAATTTGCTTGAAAGCGAACTTTTCGGCCATGTAAGGGGGGCCTTTACCGGAGCTGTCAGCGACCGCCAGGGAAGGTTGGAGTTTGCCCAGAACGGCACTATCTTTTTGGATGAGATTGGCGAGCTTAGCCCAGGGATGCAGGCCAAATTATTGAAGGTGACGGAAGAAAAGCAATTTGAAAGGGTCGGAGGATCAAAGACGATCCATGCCGATGTCCGGATTATTTCAGCCAGCAACAGAGACCTGCAGAAGGCCGTCAAGAACAATACCTTCCGCGAAGATCTCTATTATCGTTTGAATGTCATTCCTGTTTTTACGCCGCCCCTTCGCGAGCGGATGGACGATCTTCCCTTTCTGATTGAACATTTTCTGGAAAAATTTAACGTAAAAATGAACAAACAAATACGGGGGGCCTCGACAAAGGGTATGGATGTCTTTCTAAAGTACCCCTGGCCGGGAAATGTGCGGGAACTGGAAAACGTTCTTGAATATGCCGTCATCCATTGCAAGGGGGAAATTATTGATGTTCAGCATCTTCCAGATTCGATCAAGTTGCCGGACAAAGTCGAAAAAGGCGCCACGCAGGTTCAAACCAACCCGGGATTGAAGAGAGGCCGTTCAAAGATGCTGGATTTAGATGCGTTGCGCAAGGCCTTGGACGATTGTCGCTGGGACAGACTTGAAACGGCAAGGCAAGTCAATATGAGTCGAACCACTCTATGGAGAATGATGAAAAAATACGGTCTGTTGAATTGAATGAGGATGCATTATGAAAAAAATGAAAACGGTTGCCGGGGAGGGCCAGGCGCTGAGAGGCGTTTCGTTCGATGATTATTTGAAAACATTCGACTATGAAGAACGAAAATATATGAAAATCGAAATCCCTGAATTGCTTGACCTATATAAAAAAGGAGCGGCGCAGGTGATCGATGTTAGATTTACTGAAGAATATCACACATATAATTTCTGCTTTATCAAAAATATTCCGTTACCCGAACTGCCGGCGCGGCTAAGCGAGCTCGACAAAACCAAAATCATAGTCACGGTTTGTCCCCATTATGACCGGGCCGAGATTGCAAGGATGTATCTAACGTTGAAGGGCTACCGCTCCAAGTATCTGGTTAGCGGCGCTCTCGGCCTTGCCGAATACCTCAGGGGCGACAAGGCAAGGGATTTCATAAAAGATACTGAAAAGTAAACGAATAGCCACGGAATCGCTGCAAGCAGGACAAAAAAAGCGAATTATCTTCTCTTTCGCAGTCCACTGCAAAGCCCTTGCAATGTTCCACCTGCCAGGAACATCATGTTGCAATAGCGCAGAGGGGCTATGAAATATTACGTTTCATTGGACGTTTCATCTCAAGCTTCTTGCAGTGGGGAACGTAGCGCTTTCCTCCTGCCCAATTTCCTGCCATATAATCCTTGAAGTTATGCAACTGCCTTGATTGGTTCTAAATTTCCGCGCCGGCCTTCGCTTGCAAGTTGGTCTGGACGAGAGATTTTGCGAGCATGGCATAGCATTTGCTAATTTATGGGAAGTATTTTCTCATTTAAACAATTTGCGTCGTTTTACTGACAAGTCACAGAGAGATGTTCCTTGGTCAAGATAATTGCATCCAAGGAGATAGTAAGCATTTAGAATGGTCGGATGATTCAGTTCCTCTAACGCCTTCCTTGGCTTTCGAGATCGAAAGGGGAGCGGGAGGACTGTGTGGTATCGAAAAAACAAAGAAGCGAGATGTTTAACCTAAACAAGAATAGGGAGGAGAAAATGAAAAAGAAGGCATTTATTTTCACTTGCGCGTGTTTCGTGGTTTTGGGGGTATGCTTGAGCAGCGCCTTGGCCCAGCAAAAGACCAATGTTCAGTATTGCGCTTATTCCGTTGGTTCGACCCAGTATATCTGGACGGCCGCCCATGCAAATTTGATCAACAAATACTCCAAAACGCTTCAGGCAACCCCGGCGTTTTGCGGCGCGGAGACGGCGGTGGTCAAGCTTCTCGGCCAGGGGAAGATAGAATTCGGGGAAGTCGCTAACCTGGAATTGGAGTTTGCGAAACGAGGGGAGTGGGGATATTCGCAAAGCAAGGAAGCCGCAAAGGAATCCGTAAAAAAGATCCGGGCGGTTTTTGCCCAGCCGTACGGTTCGATGCAGATGATTACGCTGGCTGATTCCGGGATCAAAACCTATAAAGACCTCAAGGGCAAGAGGGTTTCGCTGGGGTCGGCCGCGCACACTGCGCATCCGATTCTGAAGACGGCCCTTGCCGTAGAAGGATTGGAACTGAAGGATTACCATCCCGTTTATTTCTCCGGCGGGTCCGGTCAAGGGCCGGATGGATGTGCGGACAGGACCTTAGATGCTTATTATACCAACAATCCCTCCAGACAGCCATCCTCAATGAATCTGGCCACCCTCAATAAGATCAGGCTGATAGGTTTTTCGTCCCCTGTTAAATCGAAGGAATTCTTTGACCTGATCGACAAAAAATATGGGAAGGACCTGCTGAGACCTATCACCCTTCAGCCGGGGCTGTATGGCAAGAATCAGGTCAATACGGAGCCTGTAGATTGCATCGCTTTCGACCTGGTCATTGCGACGCGGGCCGATATGAGCGATGACGCTGTGTATGAATTTACAAAGCAGCTTTTCGAGCATCTCCCGGAGTTTTACGAAACGGCCGGGCCCGATTCCAAATTGATCACGTTGCAAGGGGCGATGAAGAATGTCGGTTTCCCGTTTCATCCGGGTGCCCTGAGATATTACAAAGAAAAGGGATTGATAAAATAGCGTCCTCTATGGTTTTGGTTCCTCTGCTCGCAAGGAACCAAAACCATTTGCTTCTTTGGATTGCGCCTTCGAGGAGCAAGGCGAGCATATCAAGGGGTGCCATAGTTTCAATTAAAGGGAGGATAAATGAAGTACTTTAATTTTGAAGAACTCAAGATTAAAAATCGCGCCGATTTGATCACCTTTATCATCGGAGTGCCGGCGTTTTGCTACCTGCTCTATGTAAACTTTTTGAGTCAGCAAGAACCGCTGATTATCCGGTCCGCGGTTGTGGGATTGGCCCTGGTTGTTGTCTTTTTAAGGTACCCCAGTCCGATCAAAAAAGCCGCTTTGAGGCAGGTGGTCGATCTTGTGCACATAGCGCTTACAATTTTTTGTTTCGGGTATCTCT
Source organism: Syntrophales bacterium (assembly GCA_023229765.1). Classification (NCBI taxonomy): domain Bacteria; kingdom Pseudomonadati; phylum Thermodesulfobacteriota; class Syntrophia; order Syntrophales; species Syntrophales bacterium. The sequence continues at coordinate 22,534 of JALNYO010000040.1, forward strand.
TTATCGAGGGGAATGATATTGTAATGTACCGGCTCGGGGGAGAGGTGAATTTCCTGGACAAATTGGTCTATCTCCCGATAATCTATCTCTTGTTCGAGGCAACAAGAAGGACAACGGGCTGGGCGTTCACTATCGTCGCTACGGTATTAGTTTTATATACCCATTTCGGCCATCTCATCCCGGGCTTTCTGGGTCATACCCACCTGACGTTCGATCAAGTGGCCGAGGCCATGGTTTTGAATGTCGATGGGGTGTTCGGGGCCACGACGCATGCCCATATCACCATGATCTGGTTTTTCCTGATATTCGGAACGTTTTTGGCTACCACCGGCGCGGGAAGCGGATTTATCAATTTTGCGTTTTCGCTGGTTGGCGGAATGCGGGGCGGGGCGGGGCAGGCCGCAGTCGTTTCCAGTCTTTTGTATGGAACCGTATCGGGAAGCGGCGTGGCCAGCGTGGCTACGATGGGAACGTTTACGATTCCACTAATGAAGCAATCGGGGTACAAACCCAGTTTCGCAGGCGGGGTCGAGGCGGCAACAGCCATGGGGGCCCAGGTCACTCCCCCCGTTTTGGGAGGGACGGCCTTTCTCATCTCGGCCCTTACCGGCATTACCTACATCTCGCTGGTCAAGGTCACCGCCCCGATATCGCTGCTCTATTTTTTCAGCATGTTTTTGACCATCTATTTCGAGGCCGGCAGGATGGGGCTGTTCGGGCTTCCGAAGGAGCAGATTCCCCCATTCAACAGGGAAGTCGTTATGAAGGCGCTCATTCCCCTTTCCTCGATCGTGATCATGATTATCCTGCTCGTTATGGGCTACACGCCGCGCGTTGCAGGAGTGGGAACGACCGTCTGGGTCATCCTGTTGGCCATTTCCCAGAAGAAGATCGGGATGAGGATGAATCCCGCGATATTTTTGAAATGTCTGTCGGAAGGCTTTCATTCGGGGGCGTCCCTGTGCGCCATCCTTGCCACCGCGGGGGCGTGCGTGGCCGCAGTCAACACGACCGGGTTAGGGATGAAATTTGCCGCTTTCATCGTCGAAGCTGGCCAATCCGGCCTCCTGCTGGCGATTTTCTTTGTCATGTTAGCATCACTGCTGCTCGGCATGGGATTGCCCACGCCGGCCTGTTACATCATCCTGGCGATCCTGGCCGGGCCGGCCTTGATCAAGTTGGGCATGCCGGTCCTTTCAGCCCATATGCTGATTTTTTATTACGGCGTATTTGCGGGGCTTACTCCCCCGGTGGGGATTGCCTTTATGACCGCAGCGGGAATTGCCGGCGCCAAGCAACTGGAGACAGGGTGGCAGGCTGTCAAGATTGCTTTTCTGGGCCTCCTGATCCCAGTCGTATGGACCTACAAGCCGGTTGTTCTTCTGAGTGGTTCTTTGTGGGAAATCCTCTATACCTACTTGATGGTGGCGATCGGGATGGTTTCGATAAACTTGGGATTCGTCGGCTACTCCTTTAAAAAAGGCGTTAACATTCCGCTGAGAGCCTTGTTTATAGCTCTCGGTCTTTTAACTATCTTCTGCCCCATCGGGTATCAGGCTATTGTGGCGCCCATCTTCGCGGCAGTTTTGTACATCCATGAATTTGGCTTCACCACTGTTCCCATCAAAGGTTTGTTAGGCGGAAAAACGTGAAGACGATAGAACAACACCTTTTGTGATCAACCGATTTGCGAAGAAAAGCTTATGTTGCAGGGGATGACAACGAACGACCTGGAAAGAGTTGTCGTCCTTTGTGAAGCCACCGGAAAGGCCGGTGGCAGGTTTACTGGAGGAGACGGAAAGTTTCCAAAACTTTACTAAGGGGGGAGTAAAATGAAAGCTCGGATTATTGGAACGATGGGTGCGATCATTATGGCATTGCTGATTTTCGGAGTGGTTTCCGCAAATGCTGCCGACAAGCCAATTGAATTGAAATTGGCGACCCACTGGCCATCGATGCACGACATGAACAATGCAATGGTCGATTTTGCCCGGCTCATCGGTTTGGAGTCCAAAGGGAAGATCAAGGTGACCTATTATCCAACGGGAATGCTTGCCACCACAGGAGAAAAATATCTGAAAGTGCGAACCGGCGTGACGGACATGTCCAATATTCACTTTCACCTTCATCCGGGAGAGTTTCCGCTCATTCAACTCTCGACGCTGCCGTTTATGTTCAATGATGGGATGGAAGCAACCTGGGTGTTGAATCAAATGTCGGACGTTTGGGCCAAAGAATTGGAGGCCAAAAATGTCAAGCTGCTCTATGTGATTGGCGACCCTAATTTTCAAATAATGCTTCGTCAAAAAAAAGTTATAAAACCTGAAGATTTTAAAGGGCTGAGGTTAAGATGCGGAGGCTTCGCAGACCAGGGGTTAAAAACTTGGGGCGCGATCCCCGTCAGCATGAAAGAGGCTGAACTGTACGAATCCCTGCAAAAGGGGGTCATTGATGGCGTTGTTTTCCCCGTGGGCGCAGGAAAGGCGTTTAAATTGGAAGAGGTGATAAAGTATATTTACAGAATTGAATACTTTACTTACGGCCTGGCAATGTCCATGAATCTTGATACATGGAAACGATTGCCCAAAGATATGCAGGATGCAGTGATGAGGGCGAGCTACCAGTCAGCCCGCGTATCCGGGTTCCAATATGAAGACACAGACGCCAAGGCCTTTCCGTATTACAAGGCCAAGAGGGTCGAGACCTACACGCCGACGGACGCTGAGTTGAAAGAGCTCAAGTCCTCCTTAGCCGGGCTAAAGGATAAAATGGTGGCGGAACTCGAGCAGAAGGGATTGCCGGGCAAGAAGACCTTGGCGCGGATGGAGGAGCTCATTCGCCAGTATAGAGCGATTGGCAATATCGATAAATTGAAGATGACATATTAAGGCGCCTCTCTGAACTAAGATAGGCAGAGTTTGTAAGCTTCTTTCGCAATTACCCCGCCCACAGGGCGGGGTAATTGCGCTCATTGTCAAAAGCTTAAAGGGCTTGTCCGCCTTGCAGTCGGAAAAAGGTTGACAAGCCCTTGGAATATTTATCAGGAGGACTCCATCATGCTAAAAACCTTGCAGATATCGGCCAATGCTGTCACCGCCTTGAGCAAGTGGCTCTGGATAGGGGGTAAAGGATTTGCCTTTTTACTCATGTGCTTAGTCTTTATAGATGTTTTTTTCAGGCGTTTAGCCTTTACGTTTGTAGGCTCCAAGGATCTCATACAAATTACCTTCTTGATAGTGTGTTTCTTCAGTTTTTCCTATGCCTGGATCAGAGGCGATCATATCAATGTGGATATCCTTGTTGAAAAACTTCCTCCGAGATTAAAAAATATGAGCTATTTTCTCGCTTCGATGATCGGGGTGTTTCTTTTTGGATGTCTTACCTATTCCTCTTACAACCTCTTAAGCGATTCCATTCGATTTCATGCGGTCACGCCGGACCTTGGATTTCCCCATTGGCCGATGAACCTGATCATGCTCTTGGGCTCCGGATTATTAACCTTGCAATGTGCTGTTTCTGCTATGTTCGCTCTGGGGATTATCAAAAAACCTGATTTGTATAAATAAGGGGGAGTGTCATGAGTCCTTTCTTGGGAATATTAGGCTTTGCTGTGTTGTTCTTGTTGCTGTTTCTGGGCGTGCCTATAGCCTTTGGCATTTGCCTAGTGGGCTTGGCGGGTTTTGCATTATTGGCGACCCTGGGACAAAGCGTATCAGGGCTGGGAATAACTGCCTTCATCAGCACCGGACAACAGTTGGTTTTGACGTGTATCCCCCTTTTCATCATGATGGGCCAGTTCGCTTTTCAATCAGGGGTGACGAAGGATTCCTATGAGATGGTCCATAAATGGGTTGGACACTTGCCGGGCGGACTGTTGATTGCCACAATTTTCGCCGCTGCGGCGATCGGGGCGGTTACGGGCTCGAGCGTGGCGGCCGTATCCACTTTGTGCATTATCGCACTGCCTGAACTGAATCGTTATGATTATAGCAAGGCCCTGAGTTGCGGCGCCATCGCTTCCGCGGGGACTATTGGCATTATGATCCCCCCCAGCATCCCGATGGTGCTCTATGGAGTCATGACCGAGCAATCGATCGGGAAACTGTTCATCGGGGGAATCATCCCGGGCATTATCACGGCCTTCCTTTTCAGCGCCCTGGTCTATATCAAGGCGAAGCTGAATCCGGCGGTCGCTCCTCGCGGTCCGCGCTATCCCTGGGGGGAGAGGTTTAAGTCCTTATCGAAAGTCTGGGGGATCCTCTCGCTGTTTATCCTGGTCATCGGCGGGATGTTTGCAGGCTGGTTCACGCCGACCGAGGGCGGGGGGATAGGGGCCTGCGGCGCCTTTTTGCTGCTTGCTTTAAAAAGAAAAATGACCTGGAAAATATTGTCAAATACCTTGGGGGAGTCGATTCAACTGACGGCGATGATCGTCATGATCCTTATCGGTTCAACACTTTTTGCCAATTTTATGGCGATCACGGGCCTCTCCAGTGCTTTCACGGAGTGGATGTTGTCTCTGGGACTCAGCAGGTATTGGATTCTTTTAATTATAGCGGTGATCTACCTTTTCCTCGGGTGCTTGATGGATGTTATTGGGATGATCGTCCTCACCGTCCCGCTGTTCTATCCATTGCTTGTGAAGCTCGGATTCGATCCGATTTGGTTTGGGATTTTCTTGACCTTGATGATACAAGTCAGCCTGATCACGCCTCCTGTGGGCACCAACGTCATTATCATGACAAGATTGTCGGGCCTGCCGCAGGGGCAGATATTCGGCTCGGTGGGTTGGTATTTCTTTCTCTTGCTCGTTTTTGCCGTGATTCTCACCGTTTTCCCCAGTCTGGCAACGTGGCTTCCCAGCATCATGTCATAGTGGCAAGGGGGGATAGGGTAAAGATTATAGTGCGATGGCCCCCGGGATTGGGAGATAGATGACCGAAAAAATTGAAATCGTAAAAGCGGCGCTTGACCGCTCTAAGGCCGACAGATTGCCTAAGGGGGAATTTTTCATCAATCGGGAATTCCTCAATCGGCATTTTCCGGCCGGGCGCGGCGGTTATGTCGGGCAGCTAAAAATCGCTTGCAAATCACTTGATCTCGATCTAATAGGCGTCGAAATTCCCGCTGCCTCGCCAGACGACTTTATGGCGAAAAATGCATACGGGGAATTAAACGAATTCTTTACCGTGGCGCTTTTGGACGGGCCTTTCAATGCCATGATAAAGCAGCGGGGCTTTGAAGAAGCGATGATGGGCTTGAAAACATATCCGTCATCCTATGCCGAGCTCAGCGCAAGGTTATTCGAAGAGCTGAAAGATTCGCTGCCTCTTTTTATCAGGGATTCATTTAAGGGTGTCGCCTTGTTGGACGATGTCGCGGGAAATCGGGGCTTGATGATGTCACCGACCGATTTTGAAGATTTGATTTGCCCGTTTTATGAAAGCGCCGTGAGCCTGATCAAGCAGAGCGGACTCTATGCCTTTTTTCATTCGGACGGGAATATCCTGAGTATTTTAAAACACATTATTGATGCCGGATTCGACTGTTTTCAGTGTGTCGATGCCCAGGCAGGAATGGATTTGCACACGCTGCGAGACAGCTACGGGGAAAGGATAACTTTTATGGGACATATAGATCTTTTTGCCTGGGACGAGCACAGAATTGAACTTGAAATCGGCAAAGTCCGAAAAGAATTTGCCGGCGGGGGAATAATCCTGGGTTCTTCCGGCGGCTTGTCGTCCTCGCTGCCCTTGAGTAGAATAAGGGCATTGTATCAAATGCGGGAAACCATGGCTTGAGGAGCGCATAGAAATAATGAACAAACTTTATACCGTCCTTTTTTTGACTTCCGACCAACCCTCAAATGCATCTCCAAAGACTTCTAAACTTGAAATTTCCGGCAAGGCCAATGTTCGGGCGCTTTCTTGCGGGGGAAAGGAGATATGTTCCTGTAAATGCGGAAGGGAGACTTCAATTCTTGAAGCCTCCCGGCGGGCGGATGTTATGGCGCCCTCTCCCTGCGGGGGAAAGGGTGTATGCGGTAAATGCAGGGTTAGGGCCGAAGGGCCATTATCCCCCCTGACCGTCAAAGAAAAGAGCATACTTTCCCCACAGGACATCCGGGATGGTTTCAGGTTGGCCTGCCAGGCTTTTATAAGGGGAGATGTCAGGGTTTTTGTGAGCTCGGCGGGATCGGAACAAGATGTCAAAATTCTTACCGGAACGAAACATAAGGGGATGGCTTTCTCTCCCCGTCTTAGAAAGGTAAAAGTAGCGTATTCCCCTTCATTTTTTAAAAATTATCCTTCGCTGATCGAAGGCGCATTATCTCCTTTTCCCCAAAAGATCAGAGCGAACGTTCCCCTTAGGATAATCGCGCTGCTGCAGCAATTTCTGAAATTTGAAAAACCGGGCGAGTTTTATCTTACCTACACCATTTCCGAGGCAACGATTGCCAACGTTGAAAAAGGAGACACGGAAACTGGCCTATTTGGCATGGCGCTCGATATCGGGACGACGACATTGGTAAGTTATTTGGTCAACATGACGAATGGAAAGATCGAAGCCATATCTTCCGATATTAATCCCCAAATCGCCTATGGTGGAGATGTATTATCCAGGATTTCCTACTGTAAATCGCAACCCAACGGAACACAAAAGTTACGGGATGTTCTGATTGAATCCATCAATAAACTAATCAATGATTTAACGCAGCGTGCCAACATCTCCCCTGAGGATATCTGTGAGGTCGCTGTTGCCGGAAATCCCACCATGATTCACCTTTTTATGGGAATCGATCCCTCCTCCATTGCGGTGTCGCCGTTTACCCCTGTCTTCAGGGAACCTGTGGCGGTTTTGCCCGGGGAGATGGGGATAGTTCTCGGCCCGGGTGCAATGATCTATTCTTTGCCGCAGATATCGGGCTATATTGGCGCAGATACGTTGGCCGGGTTGTTGGTCACCCCCCTTATGGAGAGAAAGGGGATCAATCTTCTTATTGACATAGGGACAAATGCGGAGATCGTCATAAGCAATGGCGAGCTGATTCTGGCCTGTGCGGCAGCCGCGGGGCCGGCGCTCGAAGGGTATAACATTTCCAGTGGGATGAAGGCCTCAGTGGGGGCCATTGAAAGAGTCGCGATTGACGAGGACATCCGGTTGAAGACGATAGGGGAGGGTAACCCATTGGGTCTGTGCGGCTCCGGACTTATCGACTTGATCGCTGAGCTTCTGAGGCAGGGGGTGGTCGATTCCTCGGGCAGGATTCTTGCCGGAAAGCAGATAGGCAGGCGTCTTTCTAAAAAAATAACGGATCGCATCGTTGAAGCTAAAGGTGGAAACAAGTTTCTGATTGCGGAAGGGGGGCAAAATGGGGTCTGGCTGCTGCAAAAGGACGTCAGAGAAGTTCAACTCGCCAAAGCCGCCATCAGGGCGGGAATCGAGGTATTGCTGAAGAAACTGAGGATTAGTTCAAATCAGATCCAAAATGTCTATTTGGCCGGGGCCTTTGGCAATTATTTAAACATCGGCAACGCGCAATTTATGGGCATGCTTCCGGAAGATATCCCTATTGAAAGAATAAGGATGGTTGGCAACACCTCTGTGGCCGGAGCCATGGCATATCTATTGTCGCAAAGGATGAGAACGAAAGCCCAAATTATTGCCGAGCGGGTCAGCCATATCGAACTTTCTGCAGATAAAGGCTTTACAGAGGAATTTATTTATCAGATGTCATTTGCGGCAGGAGAAGAGACAGAAAGGAAAATGGCAATTAAAAAAGCTGTATAGAAGAGAGGTTATTTATGACGCCGTTGATTTACAGCATTGCTTTTTTGATTACGTTTTTAGCGACGACCGCCCTGACCATCGGGGGGACAGGGGCCGCCCTTGTTCTCATTCCGATGTTCGACTGGTTGGGCGTGCCCCTCCGCGAAGCCATGGCTACGGCCCTTTTATTGAACGTGTTTGCAATGGTCATCGCCTCCGTCGCCTTCATTAAAAAGGGGCTGGTCGTTTTCAAGCTGGCGGTCCCGATGCTGCTCATCGGCTCAATTATGAGCCCCCTGGGGGCCAAGGCGAACCAATTCCTTCCCATTCCCGTACTTAAATGGTTATTTGTGGCGTTTCTTGTCTTTGCCTCGGCAAAGGTCCTTTTTTTTGGCAAATCGGCGCCCCGGGATGTTTCTCAGACCTCGTTGAAAAAAATGATAGCCTGGGGATGCGCCATCGGTGCTTTTGCCGGATTTATTGGAGGGTTGATTGGCGTCGGCGGGGGGAATATCATTGTCCCGCTCCTGATCGGGTTGGGCTTCGACCCGAAAAAGGCGTCGGCTACAACCAGCTTTATTGTCATTTTCACTTCCTTCTTTGGCTTTCTGGGTTTTGCAACTCTGGGGAACGTCAACTGGATGCTGTTAGGCATAACACTGGCAGCCTGCATCGGAGCGACCATTCTGGGCGCCTATCTGATGACGTCCCGATTAAATCAATCGCAGGTTAATAGCGTGATCGGCTGGGTTTTGTTTGTGGCGGCTGTCAAAATGATCCACAGTCTGTTGAAGTCGAGTATGGGGTTGGAATTGATTATGGCGGTGCTGGTTGCCTTATCCCTCGGGTTTTGGCTTGCAGGTCGCTGGATTCGCAAAAGCAAAAACTCAAAAGCGGTTTAACGATCCCAATTAAAACGAATCATTTGCGAAACATGCGGAATCTTGAAGATTCCCATCGGATTTTCGCTCTTTCCATCGTGGGAGCCGTGGCACTGCCCGCAGAGTTCGTTGCTTGCTTTTGCCGTCAGATACTTGGGCGCGATGATCTTCGTCTTGTCGGATGTCTTCGCGTGCTCCGAACCCGGTCCGTGGCAACTCTCGCAGGTTATATTCAGATCTTTGTAGTCCCAGGAAGTGACCACGGCTTTGAACCCGGGGAAGTCCTTGGTTTCGATCGTAAGACCGGTGGCGTGGCACGCGGCACAGTTGCGAGCGAGGGTGTTATTGGGCATGGCCCAGTCTTTCGGGGACTTCTGCCAGAACATCGGGGCGCCGACCTCGCCTTTGGCCAATACAGCCGACCCCTCGGGGGTGCCGTCCTGCATGATGTAAACCGGCATGAAGGCGATATAATCCTGTTTCTGCCCTTCCCGGGAGACGTTGTTCTCTTTCATCCATTTTGCAATATATGGCGCGTCCTGAATCCTTGCCATGTAGCGCTGCTTACCCTCACCGAAATTGGGGTGGCGATCGGGAAGTTTGTGATTCTGGTCGGTGTAACCCTTCCCCCAGTTGCCCTCGCCGCCGATCGTGGCGGCAACCGGAATCCAGACGGCGTCAGCCGGCTTATCCGTACAATTCAGATCATTTTCGGTCAGAGAGGCGCCGTCTTTCTGCTCAGGATAGAACTTAAAGAGATACTGGCGATTGGGTTCGCTGCCTTTCGTGCACAAAGTAACATTGACCATGCCCTTGCCGTCCAGAGGGTCCTGCGACATGAGCAGTTTGCCCTTGGGATCCCGGGGGAGGTATTTGCCGTCCGGCTCCGGCCACTTGTTTTTGTAAACCATGTGGCTCGTCCCTTCGGTGACGAAGCGCGAGTGCGCCGCCGCATTCGGGGTGCCGTCGAGCGCCTTGAACATATTGGCGTCGTGACACCCGGTGCAGCGCTTCATTCCGACATAGGCGGCAGTTGCCACTGGACGTCCCGAGAGGGTTACCTGCACACCGGCGACGTTGGTGCCGCCCTTTACGGGAATGGCCTTCAGAGTTTCGCCGTCTAAGTAAGCCGCGGAAGGCGTTTTCACATAAAGATACGCCGAACCGGGATTGATGCCGGTAAGCTTGAATGACCCGTTTGCCGCCGTGGTTGCCTTCGTCTTCTGCCCCTCCACGGTCACGATAGCGCCCTTCACGCCGGCGCCCTTGACATCTTTCACCGTTCCCGAGATCGAGGCAAGCCCGGCGGCTTGAGCCGATATCGTCGGCAATGTACCGCCTATGATAACAGCGCCTGCCAAAACCAACGTCATGAAACCAAATAAAGTTTCCTTCCTAAAAACCTTCCGCATGTGAGCCTCCTTAGTTTGATGTGGCTGGCCAGCAGCAAAATGAATGCTCTGGCCGTCTATATGAAAATGCGACTAAATGCCGGATAAGGCGACTTGTTATAGTTTCGCATTTTCATCTCTCGTTCTGCCTGTCCCGTTAAGGGTGGTAATCCATAGAACCGTAGAGCTTGAAAACCTTGCAATCCCGACATTCCCAGTCGAAATTGAGGATATTCCGGCACTCAGTTCCGGCAACCTCCCAGCAGGGACGTTCCGTGTCTTTATA
>JALNYO010000041.1 GCA_023229765.1 Syntrophales bacterium
GCCTCGCGGATTGGCCCGAAGCGAGTTTTGATTATCGGAAAGCGCGACGCCCTGGTTCGTGGTGAGCTCGGGGTGCTCTCCACCAGCGATCTGATGCAGCTCGCCGCCGGCAGTCACTCGTGAGTGTCTGTTGGGAGTCGAACCCTTTTTCCGTTTATGTTTTCCGGAATTACTCGTCGTCTTTTGTTTGCTCATGATCAATCTCCTTAGCCAAGGTTATCTGCCGCGAAATCCCAATTAATCAACTTATCCAGCACTGCGTTGATATAGTCCGCGCGTCGGTTCTGGTAATCCAAGTAGTAGGCGTGTTCCCACACGTCGATGGTCAATAACGGTTTCTTGCCAGTGGTCATCGGCACATCGGCATTGCCGGTCTTGACCACTTTGAGCCTGTCGCCATCCAGCACGAGCCATACCCAGCCGCTGCCGAACTGGGCCATTGCCGCAATCGCCAACTCCTTCTTGCATGCATCCAAGGCGCCGAAGGAAGCCTCGATCTTTTGCTTCAACACTGCGGGTGGTTCACCACCGCCTTCAGGCCTCAGACTGTGCCAGTAAAACGTGTGGTTCCATGTTTGCGCCGCATTATTGAAGATCGCGGTCTTGTCGGCTTTGCCGGCTGCCGCGGTGATGATTTTCTCCAACGGCAGGTCCGCAAACTCCGTTCCTGCTATCAGCTTGTTCAGGTTATCGACATATCCCTTGTGATGCTTGCCGTAGTGGAAGCCAATCGTATTCGCGGAGATTACAGGACTCAGCGCGTTATCCGCGTAGGGCAGGGACGGTAGGACATGCGAAGATGCACTTTCAATCTTGTCATTGCTCATCATTTTTCCTCCTCTGTGGTGATGTGAAAGCCTATAGGCTTGCGTTTCAGCGGTGCCGAGCCAAGCATAGCGAGGCAAAGCCGTCCGCTGGCAGGGCTTGTTGGAAGGCCGATCGGTACGGCTCCCATGAACCGGCGCCACCAGCCAGGCGGCGCCGGCAAAGCAACCTCATGGCTTAATGAATGCCAGCAGGTCGGCGTTAAGCTGGTCTTTGTGCGTGTACGCGAGGCCGTGGGGCGCGCCCGGGTAGATTTTTAGAGTCGCGTTCCTGATCAGCTTCGCTGAGCGGAGAGCCGCGGCGCCGATCGGCACGATCTGGTCGTCGTCGCCGTGAATGATCAACGTCGGCACATCGAACTTCTTAAGGTCCTCGGTAAAATCTGTCTCGGAGAACGCCTTGATGCAGTCGAAGGTGTTCTTGTGGCCGGCCTGCATCCCCTGGAGCCAGAACGAGTCGATCATGCCCTGCGAAACCTTGGCGCCGGGTCTGTTGGCCCCGAAGAACGGGCCGGAGGCGAGATCCCTGTAGAACTGCGAGCGGTCCGCGATGGAGCCTTGGCGTATCCCGTCGAAAACCTCCATCGGCAAGCCGCCGGGATTGGCCGCCGTTTTCAGCATCAGCGGCGGGACGGCGGAGATCAGCGCGGCCTTGGCTATCCGTTTCGTGCTGAAGCGGCCGACATAGCGGGCGACTTCGCCGCCGCCCGCGGAGAAGCCGATCAGGACGGCGCCCTTCAGGTCGAGCGTTTCGATGAGCTCCGCGAGGTCATCGGCATAGGTGTCCATCTCGTTGCCGCTCCATGGCTGACTCGACCGCCCATGGCCGCGGCGGTCATGGGCAATGCAGCGATAGCCGTTGGAAGCCAGGAACAGCATCTGAGCCTCCCAGCTATCCGCACTGAGCGGCCAGCCGTGGCTGAACACCACAGGCTTTCCCGTGCCCCAATCCTTGTAATAGATATGAGTACCATCTTTTGTCGTAATCGTGCTCATTGTTTGCCTCCTTGCTATTTTTCAATTCCTTCAGCGCCCGCAGGTCACCGGTGAGATAGGAAAGTACGCCCAGCGCCAGGAGCAGGAGAACCAGGGGATTCATAATGATTCTCAAGAGACGCATCAGTACCGATTTGTGCTTTTCGCGGGCAATCTCGTTCTTCCCGAGCTGCTTCAAGCGAGAATCTGCTTCTGCCTCGCTCAGGCCGTCCAGTTGCGATCCAAGCTCTTTCAAAACGGTATCGGCATCGGCACGCGCTTTTTCCAACAGTTGAACGGATTAATGCGCCCCATCCCGGTCTTTGCCGTCAAAACGTGTCTCACAATACAGGGACATTGCTGAAGAACTCCCCGTCAGCCGGCCCGTCACAGTCGATGCCGGGCCGCTCCGGAGGTGATCCGTGAGGGCACTGATTGGCTCATGACCGGTACTTGCTCATGCTCATCTACATCATAGGATTTGAAGAATTCGCGGACCGAACTGGTTTCCGGCAGCACATAGACGATGCCATTCGTTTTGGTAAAAGTCGGGCGTATTATGTTCTTATAGAACTTCGCCGGGACATTGATGCAGCCGTAGGAAATGCGCTTGTCGAACGGTGTTGGAGTAGCCAGGCGCTCCAGACGGCGCTCCTTGGAATTGGTCGTGATCACCTGATGCATGGAGATGGCGCCGTCGTAGTCTATCCAGAGGATTTCCACTCCGCTCAAATTGCGTCCCAGTGCAGCCACAAAGCGGCCTGCCGGTGTTGTGCGCTCCTCGGGGCGGATGCTTGACAACTTGCGGTTCCCGATGCCGGGAACGGCGTCATCGCCAAGCGCAAGACCGAGCAGCGCAAGGGACGCGCCGCGGAGCTGCCCGTTGGCATGGAATACAAAGACTTTGGCACTCTTTTTGTCAACAATAACGAACGGCATGCCGAGATTGTCTCCCGAATCGACGACCCAGTCCGCAATGTGCCGGGCCTCGTGCGACGCGGGCTCCTGTTTGAAGTTCGCCCGCTTGAGACGATGTATCGCCACGGGCTGCTTATCATCAATATTCGATGGAGCTGCTGCGCCTTCAGCCGCAGGCAACGGGAACCCCGGATTGGACAACTGCGCAGCGCCATCCGCAGCGGCTGCCTGGTAAGCGGTAAAACTGCCGGCCAGCAGGACCAGGCAAAGTACTTTGACTATGATAGTCACAAAAGAACGTAAGCTCCCTGAGCGCTGGTGTTTCAGCGCCGGCCAAAGGCGCAGTTCGATATTTTTTCCATTTAGAAACATGTGGCGTCCGGGCCTCAAAAAAATAAGCGTTTCCGATGATCCCACCGGCTGACCTTCATCCCAATCTCCGTAACCGATAGACATCAGCAGGGTTAATTCTTCCAGCAAAAACTCAAGTCGTCGGCGCTACAAGTCTATTTTTTCAATCAATGGGCCAGTGCCAGCGGCTCTTAATTGCGGTCTTGTTTCCGCGGACGCTGGGGCGGCAAGTAGATATTCACTGGCGACGGCTCGGGGGCCACTATAACCGGCGCTGGCTCGACAGGCGGCACGGGTACAACTTCATCCGGCTTCGGCTCGACAGGCGGCGCGGGGGCCACTATGGCGAGGGCCGGCTCCACTGGCGGCGCCTCGGGCGCAACTACAACTGGTGCCGGCTTCACTGTCGGAGGCTCGGGCAGAACTGCAACTGTCACCGGCTTTACTGTCGGAGGCTCGGGCAGAACTATAATTGGCGCCGGCTCCAAAGGTGGCTGCTCTGGTGAAACCATAACTGGTAGCGGCTCCACAGGGGGCGGCTCGGGTGGAACTATGACCGTAGTTTCGCCTGCGGCGCCTTTAGCACCGGTTAATCCGATGTCACCCGGAACCCCTTGAATCCCTTGGGTTCCTTGACCACCGGTCAATCCTACATCGCCCTGAACGCCTTGAGTTCCTTGCCCACCGGTTAACCCGATGTTGCCCTGAACTCCCTGAGCTCCTTGGCTACCAGTCAACCCGATGTTGCCCTGAGTTCCTTGAACCCCTTGCCCGCCAGTTAATCCTATATCGCCCTGAGTTCCTTGAACCCCTTGGGCTCCTTGCCCACCGGTTAATCCTATATCACCCTGAGCCCCCGGAACTCCTTGCCCACCGGCTAACCCGATATTGCCCTGAGTTCCTTGAACCCCTTGGGCTCCTTGCCCACCGGTTAATCCGATATCACCCTGAGCCCCCTGGCCACCAGTTAACCCGATGCTGCCCTGGGCTCCTTGAATACCCTGCCCACCGGTTAATCCTACATCGCCCTGAGTTCCTTGAACTCCTTGGGCTCCTTGCCCACCGGTTAATCCGATATCGCCCTGAACTCCCTGAGCTCCTTGGCTACCAGTCAACCCGATGTTGCCCTGAGTTCCTTGAACTCCTTGCCCACCGGTTAATCCGATATCACCCTGAACTCCCGGGCCACCGGTTAACCCGATGCCGCCCTGGGCTCCTTGAATACCTTGCCCACCGGTTAATCCTACATCGCCCTGAAGACCCTGAATACCTTGGATGCCGGTTAGTCCGATGTCGCCCTGAACTCCCGGAAACCCCTGGCTTCCCGTTAGTCCGATGTCGCCCTGAACCCCCTGAGTACCTTGAACACCGGTTAAACCGATGTCACCCTGAGCTCCCGGAACCCCCTGGCTTCCCGTTAGTCCGATTTCGCCCTGAAGACCCTGAAGTCCTTGGATGCCGGTTAACCCGATATCACCCTGAAGTCCCTGAAGACCCTTGTCGCCAGTAATGCCTTGAATACCTTGAATACCTGCCGGACCGACCGGTCCTGTAAGCCCCTGCGCAAACACATACGAATATTGCGCCAGCGTTGCCCCCTCGGTCATCGTGAAGTTACCCGCATAATCCGTCGTCACGCCTATCGGATTATAAATCTTGGCTGATGAGGTCGGACCGGCAACGGCCACTTTGGGGGTGCCCGCAGCAAAAACCACGGCGCCGATTCCAGTGCCATCATTGCCAGCGCTCAGCACTACATTGCCCGTGGTCATGGTAAGGGCCGCGGTCGTGTCGTTTACATTGCGTCCGGCGTTGTCGGTAAGGTTCCCCCTGGTCGTTGTAACAGCGGTAAGTGTGTGGCTGCCGTCTTTCACGATGTTTACGTCGCGGCCGGCTGTCGAGGTAAAGCTTCCATCGGTCGTAGTAACGGGCGCATACAAGATTACGTCGCGTACGGCGGTCGCGACGAGGTTTCCCCAGGTGGCGGTAATTGCCTCGTTCACGATCACGTCCTGAACCGCCGTCAATGTCAGAGTTGATGCGGGTGCGTTCCCGGGCGCTTTTGTCCAGGTCACCACCGAATCGACGGTGATATCACCGCTCCCGAGTCCACTGGCGTTTGCCGTATTGATCGTGACGTCGGTGCCGGCGGTCAGAGCGGTAACGATGTCGCCTACAGCCACAGTGGCCGTGGTTGCGCTGACGTCCGGAGTGAAGACGCCGCCGACGAATGTCCCGTTGGTCGTCGCGGCCGCGATAGACACATCGGCCGGGTCAAGCAGCCATAAGCCGCCCTTGCCGTTCGGCGCGCCAGCATTGACTTTGCTGCCCGCGACGTCCAGCCAGTGGCCGGACGTTTCGATCAGTCCGCCGTTGCCGCCTCGTGCGCCGCCTCGCGCCGTAATATTGCCGTAAGCACGCGTCGAGTCGTTTGCCCACAACACGACCTTGCCGCCGTTACCATTCGTGATGGCGTCAGCAGTGATCGTGGAATCCGCGCTCATGTAAGTCGCGGAGGCATTGCGGACCGCCGGGTTCGCTCCTTGCAGATCGCCGCCCACCAGCACCGTTCCACCGCCTGCGTCGCCGGAGGCGGCGATTTTAGCGTTGTCAAAAAGGCCAACGTGCCGGCCGGTAACCGTAACCTTACCGCCGGTTTGCCCAGCGCCTGCTCCGGAAGAGTCCAATACGCCGCTTACATTCACTGTACCGCTTCGCATGTCGCCCAAAAGTATGATTGTGCCGTTGTGGTTCTCGACTGCCTGCGCCTGGATCACGCCGGTGTTGTTTACAGCGCTCCGCAACAGGTTCCCCGCCGACTGAGCAGTCAGCACTACCTGCCCGCCATCGGCCTGAATCAGGCCGCCGTTTTGAACCAGCGCGTTCACCGCACCCTGGTTCACGGTCACATTGAGCAGTCCGTCCCCGACCACGTCGAGGGTTACAGCGTTGCCCGCGGCAAGCACCACCGTGCCTAGTTTGGCCGAGATCACGCCTTCATTGCTGACACTCGCCCCCAGCAGGGCGACCTGGCCGCCGTCGGCGGCGGTGATCGATCCCTGGTTGAAGATCGTGCCATTGTTCGTAGCGGAAAACTGGTATCTCCCCGCCATGAAGTCGCCGTCGGTGATGTTGAGGGTAGAGGCCACCAGTCCGCCCACATTTACTTGCGCCTCCTTGCCGAACAGGACACCGTTCGGATTCAGCAGGAAAACCTGGCCGTTAGCCGAAAGACTGCCCAGGATATTCGAGGGATCTGAACCCAGCACCCGGTTGAGCGCTACCGAACTTCTGCTGGGCTGCATGAACCGAACCGCTTCCCTCTGGCCAATGTTGAAGCTCTGCCAGTTGATCGCGGCGTTCGGCGTTGACTGGATTATCGTTGTGCTGCCGGCGCCATTGCTGATGCTGGCGCCGCCTTTCGTTACGACGCCACCCTCAGGCAGTGCATAGGCCTTCGCTCCCCATGACATCATGAGGGAAATGACCAAGACTTTCAGGGTAAAGCGTACACAAGCACCCAGGAAGGTTGTGCCGGACGATGTTTTTTTGCCAACACTTTTGGCTATTTCGGAAACGGCTACAAAAGCGCCGGTATTGTTGTTCCGGATCAATTTATAAATGTGGTTCATTTTGTCACCTCATTATTCCTACACTCCTTGTGAAGTCAGTGTTCGTTTCCACCCGCCATCCTCAAAAGTATTTTACAAGCTGTACCCAGAATCGGCCCGAGGAATCCGGGGCTGAGGTCGCCGCTTCATTCCCCAGCTTGAAGGCGTAATACGCCTTCGCCGAAAAGTTGTTGTAATCCATCCAGTTTAGTCCCACCCCTGCCCCGCTCAGCGTTCTGCTGTTCGGCTCGCTTGTCCAGGGATCCTTGTTCACGGTAACCCTGCCCGTATCAACGAAGCCGATCAACTGCATCTGCCCAGGCAATCGTTCAAAAAACTTGGGTAACTGGCATCTGGCTTCCATAGTCAGCACATAACCCTGGTCCGCGTATGCTTCGCCTTCCGGATAGGCCCGCACGGCATACATGCCGCCCAGTTCCATCTTCTCCGAAACATCGAGGTTATCGAAGGCTAATTGCCCGTGGATGGAGGCATAAAGCGAGAAGGGATCAATCAAACTCTGCAGCCGCGTGGCGCTGAATCCAAGTTTGTTGTACAGGCCATCGCTTTGCGCTGTTGCCGCGTCTAAAGAGTGCGCTGCGTCGGTTTGGATGTCGAGGTTGCCGACAAACCAGGTGAACGAATAGCTGCTTATTCCCCCGCCGAAAAAATTGTCTTGTTCATCGCCATACAGGCTGGGCATTAACACCTGCGCCTGCTTGTCGATAACCGTCGCGGTAGCATCCATCCTGTCCTGAAACGTCTTGTAGTCAAAGGCGAGGCCAGCGTAGAGATTGCTGCGGCGCGAACGGATCACGGGATAGCTTCCATAAAGACTCGCGATATGGGCCGTACCACTGGCATGAAGGGGCTCAAATTCCTTGACCAGCCGGTATTCCAGAAAGCCGTAGGCTGCCCCGGCTCTCGCCTCGCCAAGCTGCAGCTCGTAAGATGCACGGGCATAGAAAAGCCCGAAGCCCGAAGTCACTGCCCGTATCGTGGCGACGTCGCCGTAGCCCAACGGTTCGTTGAAATTAATCGTTGTTCCTAATCGATACTCGCCGGTGTAGCGGTTACCGGCGTTGTCAACATCCACTTCACCCGTAATGCGATCCCCGGTTGTGATGTCAACAATCAGGTCCGCTGCCCCCACGGAGGCGCCTGGCACGAGGGTGGATTTGACCTCCATGCCGGGAAGGTCGGAGAGCAGCAGAAGACGTCGTTCAAGCGGGGCGATGGTGATTGTGTCTCCGCTGTTCAGGCCGCCGAAAATACCTTTTGCCGTATAATCGGAGAGTTCCCTGGGGGTGTTCAGCGTGATCTTGCCGTAGCGGCCTTCAATTACGGTGATCGTTACGACCCCGTCCTTGATCTCCTGCGCGGGCAGGTAGGCTTGCGCCACGAAATACCCCTTTTTGTGGTAATGATCCGCAATTTTTGACGCCATACCGCGCAATTCGGATAGCGTCAGTACGCCGCCGCCCGGCCTGAACCCGGTAATTGCGACCAGTTCGGCTTCGGAGTACAGCGTCTGCCCGATCACATGTAGCGAGTTGACCAGAATTTTGGCCTGATCAGAAGCCGGGGCGGCCGGCGCAATGCCTTGCTCGACCTGGATTTTGGGAACGGCTTTTTGTATGATTGGCGGGGGCGGAATCTGCTGGAACTGGCTGCCCGCGCTGGGCGGCTCGGCGGCCAAGGCGCTTTGGCTGAATGCCAATAAAGCAAAGATAACAGCTATTTGCCGCAACAAGGTCGAAGCGGGATTGCCCATCGCCGTCATTAGCGACGGCGCCCGTGCCGCACGCGCAAAGAGTCGCATGCAGGAGGCGATCAGGAAACCTGCGATCAGAATTGAAAGGTTTATTAACATTATAACGGCAGTGATTTTAATAATCATGGTTATCTCCTTTCTGCCCTTATCTCATAGATGACAAGGCTCATAGTGGTAAAAGCATAAGGCCTGCCAATAACCAAATAAAATCATAATATTTAATTAGCTGTTTAATAACGAATGATTATACTGACAGGAGTAAATAGCGGAAGGTTATGAAACGATCATTTGACCTCAACATTTGGTGGGACATCAAAATATTGAGGGTTATATGAGGGGGCCTCTCATATGAACACTGAATTGCTTATCTGTCGTACGGAAATTTGCTTTTTCTGTTATCATAACTATACTATCTTTATTGTTGGATATCGAATTCAACTTCATCTCAAACAGGGTATATGAGGTATGGTGAAGACAATAAGAATGAAAGGGCGTGTATTGGCCAAAAAATCACTCGCTCAGATTTATCAGCCAGTCGCTTTGCTTTGGGGTTTGAATCCGCTGCGAAGAATTCCCAAAGCCGAAATGGATTCTTTCTCTAATCTGCTGCCAAATACCGGATTGAACTTAAATGTCATGAGTTTTAATATTCGGCGCGGGACGAAGAAAGACGGTAAAAATCACTGGATATTCCGTCGTGACCGGGTGTGCGAACTCTTGAATTCTTATCGCCCGGATGTTTTGGGTCTGCAGGAAGCGATAGACTTTCAAATATCAGAGCTCCGCACCATGCTGCCCGGATATGAGAAGATTGGCATTGGAAATTTGGGCGGTAGCAAAGGGTTGCATACGGCCATTTTTTATGATGCGGTACGGTTCACCCCCTCTGCGGAGGGCACCTTCTGGTTTTCAGATACACCCGATATCCCGGGTTCAAAGGGGTGGGGTAACATCATCCCGCGAACCTGTACCTGGGCGCGGCTGATTGCAAGAGAGTCAGGGCAGGCTTTTTATTTTTATAATGTTCATTTGGATCATCTTTCCCGGCGGTCGCAAAAAAATAGCGTTGTTTTATTGACCCAGTTTATTCATGCGCGGTCTTCTTCGGATCCTTTTGTACTGACAGGCGATTTTAATTCCAGAGAAAAGAGCACGCCTATACAATATTTAAAAGGTAAAATTCCTTTAAGAGTCAAAACAAAAGGGAGTGTATTCAACCCCGAGCCATTAGTGGACACCTTTCGGATACGATATCCAAATATCAGACATGTCGTTACTTTTCACGGGTTTAGAAAATTTTTTTTCCGGTTCAAACTGGATTATATTTTTGTTCCCGCTTCTGTCCGGGTCCAAGCCGCGACAATTATTCAGACGCAATGGGAGAAATGCTACCCATCCGACCATTTCCCGCTGTTTACCCATATGGATTTGTCGGTAATCCCTGATTCTGCAAATTCCGGCGCTTTTATTGAAAGGGCTATGAACGATGCATAGGGTTGTCTTAGAGCCAATGGGAAAATAAATTCACAAACCACTCCCTGATCATAGGCAATAAAGGTCTTTTTTCCCACTCATCCCATTGAATCTGCCTGGAATCCGCAAGGTCCCTGACAAACATCTTCTCCATTTCGTCGGCAAACTCGTGACTCAGGATGACCGCATTCACCTCGTCATTGCTTAATAAGCTCAAGTTGTCCATGTTGGTTGAACCGACTGTTGACCAGACCTTGTCAACCACCGCGGTTTTCGCGTGCAACAGGGAAGTGCTGTGCTCGTATAATTTCACTCCCGATTTCAAAAGCCTGGAATAATAATGCCTCTGTGCATATAATGCCAACTGGGAATCGGTGATCCCCGGGAGAATGATCTTTACGTCAACACCGCGCTCAGCAGCATCCGTAAGGGCTTTTACGATCTGGTCGTCCGGGATAAAATAGGAATTCGTCATGTTAATCGAATGCTCTGCAAAAGCGATGGCCGACACATACACAATAAAAGGGATCCTGTTGGTCTCTCCCGGGGTGCTGCCTACCACTCGCACCAAGGCATTGCCCTTTTCTTTCAGATCGGGAAAATAGTTCCGCTCGGAAAGTTTCGCTCCCTTCTGCTTCAGCCAGGTGTCCATAAAGAGCTTCTGGAATTCGGCCACGGCAGGGCCTTCAATTTGAATGTCTGTGTCACGCCAGTGAATTGGCGTCTTTTCGCTTTGTTTCCGTCTGAAAGGATTGCTCGAATAAACCCCGCTGATGTTGATGCCCCCGATAATGGCGACTTTGCCGTCGGCTATTAAAATCTTGCGATGGTCCCGGTGTGTCAGTCCCCATTCCTCCCGGACCTTCAGTGGATTTATCGGATTGAATTCGACAACCTGAATTCCCCCATCCCGCAAGCGTTTAAAAAATGTTTCGGGCGTTTTTAGACTTCCCATGCTGTCGTAAATAATATTGACCTGAACACCTTCCGCCTGTTTTTCCAACAACAGATCGGCAAATTTGCGTCCTGTTTCATCATCTTCGATGATATAGCTTTCAAGGTTGATATGGTCCTTGGCATTCTGTAGCGCTTTGAACATTGCGGCATAGGTAGCCTGACCATCGTTGAGCAGAGTGACTCTGTTCCCCTTCGTCAGCGGGCTTTCGGTGACCGATTCTACCACCACAGTGTGGCGTTCCAGAATGTCCGTCGGGGCAACCGATCGCTTCAGCCGATCCATGATAGCCTTGCTTTTTTGGGGAGATAACAGTCCTTTGGACGAAACGATTTGACGAGGTTTCTGTGCAGCCGGCGCCTCATCAATCTTTTTTGAGACGTTCGGCAGGGTCGCACATCCAGTGTTGAGGCTCAAGATGGATATGACCAGAACGCACAAAAAGAAATTCTTTACGATTGTCATATGTTCCTTTCACCTACTTTTTGCATACGTTGAAGCGGATTTTCTTCAATGCGCCTCCCTTGACGCCGGATGCTGCGCCATACCGGTGAAGCGCCCGTGCATTCACTGAAGACCCGCCCCGATCACACGCTGGAGCATCACCTGATTCTTATGCTCTTTTGTCTTGAATGTAAGGTAGTCCTCCTTGTCCAGTTCGAAGAGCTGTATTCTGTAGCGACTCGTAAGATCATACCATTCGTTGATTCTCATGTTGAAACGACTTTCTTCGGGATAACGCAATGCATTCATAAAGGACTTGATCGCGAAATAGTACCGGACTGCGTTGCGCTCAATCGAGCCGCGAGGCCCGCTGATATAGACGGGTTTGCATTTGCTGTCCGTTCCTTTCACCGTGAACCCCGCCTTGTCCCGACCGAGTGTCGCAAAATAGACCTCTGTCGCGAGGCGAAGTGCAGCAAGGCCGCTGTATGCATAACTGACGTGTACAAAAGTCCTTCCCTGATCAAGGGGCAGGGCCTCAAACCTCATCCTGTGGTCCTTCGTGCCGAAAGGGCCCTCAGCGGCACTGAGAATGATATCCAGATACCCCTGTTGCTGAGCAACATTCCGGAAATGGTAAACGACCGGACGCGTGTCTTCCGGAGGCTGATAGACTTTACGGCCGAAGTAAAAGGTCAGCAGCCAGGCGCCCGACAGTTCCCTGTAGGTGCACGCTTTGACATTAAGATGGAGGGATACGATATCGCACCAGTTTGCCGGAACCTTGAGCATGTTGACAACGCTGCTGAAGGGATAATCGAATATCCCGTAGACATCCACAAGCACTTGGTCGCCTCGTTCAAGAGAGTCCAGAAAGAGAGGAAGGCCAAAGCTGTTTGCCTCCAACCTGGCCATGTTCCTGTGATAGGCGCCGAGCAGGATGTCCTCGCCCTGCCGAGGCTTTCCAACCGCTGAAGCGAAACCGGCAGAAAAATGAATCGCGGCTGCGAACATGAATAGGAAGAATATCGTAATGTTTTTATTTGTATGCATCGGGTCCGTCGTAAATGCTTTCAATGGCAAAGGAATCATCGCCCCAGTCGAAGGCTTGGGGATCATAGATCATTCCGTTGCCCGCTGCCTTTGTCACCTTTCAGGTAAGTGTTAATGTTCTGTTCCATTTCAGACGGGAACTCCGGCACGGGTCCCAATATCTTTTCGCGGTACGTCCTGAACATGATTTCTCTGAACACCGGAAGAGCCGCCCTGCTGCCGGTTTCTTTTGGTCCGAGGGAACGGTTGTCGTCAAAGCCTATCCGGACGGCGACAGTGATTCCTTCGGGCCCGTAAGTGGAGCCTATGAATAGCGCATCCCTGAACTCATTGGTCGTCCCTGTCTTTCCCATAACGGCAATCGGGAACCCTTTGGAGTTGAGCGAATGAGCGGTACCGCCGGGAATGCGTACGACACCGCGCAGGCCTTCCTGAATGAGCGAAAGAACGCCGTCGTCAAGATCGACCGGAGATCCCCCTGGTTTGTTATCGGCCACCACCTGTCCCGAATCGAGGACAATCCTCCGGATCACATAAGGCTGCGCAAGAATGCCTGATGCCATCGTGCGGTACGCATTGGCCAGTTCCAGCAACGTCACTTCGGAGGCGCCCAACGCTGTCGAAGCATATGGCTTCAGCGGCGTCCGGACCCCCAGTGTCCGTGACATCTGCAGAACGCTGTCAATCCCGATTTGCTCTGTAACCCAAATCACGACGGCGTTTCTTGATTCCGCCAGCGCTTCCCGGAGGGGGATCACGCCCTTGAATTGCCCATCGTAGTTTGAAATCCATTTCGTAATTTGCGCCCCGCCATCCGGAACACCGATCGGGTTGTCGGGAACCATGGACTCAAGGGTAAAGGTTCCCTGCCGAAACGCAGCGAGATAGACAATGGGCTTCATTGCGGACCCGGGTTGCCGCAGGGACTGAGTAACACGGTTAAAATCACTGTGCGCTGCGGAGCGGCCTTTGTAGAACCGACGGCCACCCGTCTCGGCGACGATGCCCCCATCGCTGTTCCTCAGCACAACGGCAGATCCCTGGATCAGCCCTTTGGAACGCGGGTGTCGCTTCTCATAACGTTCGAGGCCGCTCTCCAGTGCCTCATCCATGATTTGCTGCACGCGGGCGTCCACTGTCGAGTAAACGTGGATACGTCCCTGCAGAAGGTCTTCAACGCTGAGGCCGGCGCTGAGGATTTTGAGCTCCTGCAGGACATTTTCAACAACCGCAGGAGCCTCGAGCATTTCGCCCCGGCGCCGCACGACCGCCGGAATCGGGTGCTGTTCAGCCTCCCTCTCCCTGTCCCGAGAGATAAAACCGTTGACGGCCATAAGCGCCAGGATTTGATTTCTTCGCCGCAAGATTCTCTTGGTTTCTTTGGCGCTGGGAGCATAGCTGCGAGGCGATTTTGCGATGCCTGCCAGCAGCGCCGCCTTATCCGCATCCTCCACGGTGAACGTGGCGATAGGCCGCCCAATGTAGTATTCAGCCGCTCTCGCAACACCGTACTGACCGTTTCCCGTGTAAACAAAGCTGGCATATCGAGCCAGAATTTCTTCCTTGGCTCGGCGTTTAGAGCCGAAACAATTCTGCATCTCTTCCTCGACCCACAACGACAGTCTCATCTCCTCCAGCTTCCGGAACAGCTTATTGGCGCTTCGCGGGCCAATGACGCTAGACAGTCCACGTAGCAGCAGTGTCCCGTGTAAAAGCGGTTTGCTATTTTCTTGAGCCGTCAGCTTTTGAAGGAAATAACCACGCACAAGCTGTTGCGTGATGGTCGAGCCGCCTTGCGGAAAGATTCCGCCGCTATTGATCTCCTCTCGACCTGCCGACCTCGTAAGGTGTGACGCCAGGGCGCCGATCCGCACTTTGCTCAATACGCGGGGAATTGTGGAATAGTCAACGCCGCTGTGTGAGAAGAAATTCTTGTCCTCGGCGGCGAGAATCGCATCGCGAACAATGGGCGGGATATCCTTATACCTGATGTTCCGCCGGTACTCTCTTGCCATTTCAATGAATGGCTGGTCTTTGGCATCGTAGATGCGGCCGATTGCAGGAAACTCAAACCGGACAAATGGTCCGATGTCAGGAAGGTTGATTCGGTCAAAATAGATGTGATGGAATCCGACTGCAAGAAGAGCAGCCGTGATGACCGTTGTGCAAACAAGCAGGCCAACGATACCTCTCTTCCAGCGCAGTCCGCCAAAGCGGATACGACAAACTTTACCAACAAAATTCCTTTGCATCCTTTAAAATCCCGCTCCATTTCTCCTTGCTGCCTGAAGGCCGGATAAGCCACGCTGAGATCATGGTCGGGATCCAGGAACATGACCCAGAAATGATCATGGATCACATTGAGGGCCACTTGACGAACCCTTGCCGCTTTATGACCTGCGCTACTCGCCGAGCAGTTCGCCGATGGGTATCAAATCTTCCACCCGATCGCATACCGCCTTGATAATCATGATAATGGGCACGCCCAGCAATAAACCCCACACACCCCACAACCAACCCCAAAACAGCACGCCGATGAAAACCACCACCGCATTCATCCGGCTTGCCCGACCGATAAGCCATGGCGTCAGCAAATAACCTTCGAGACTGGTGATTACCAGCGAGATGCCCGCGACCAGAAGAACCATGCCGATCGTTCCGAATTGGAGAAAGGCGAAGAGCGCCGTGCCGCCGGTAACGATGACCGGACCGATATAAGGGACGGCATTGAGTACCCCTGCGGCAATTCCCCAGATTGCCGCATGCTCCAGGCCGATCCAGAGAAACGCGATCCAGGTCACCACGCCCACCAGAATGCTGGTGAATATCTGCACCAGCAGATAGCGTTGAATCTGGTCGGTAATTTCATCCAGCACCCGGAGGGTAATTTTTTTCTTGCTAAGAGTGGGGCCACTGATCTTGACCAGTTTGCGCCGAAAAGTGTCGCCCGAAACAAGCATAAAATAGGCCAGAAACAATACCATTGTAAGCTGGCCGGCAAACCCTACTGCACCTTTGGTTCCCATCCAAAGGTAGTCTTTAACATTAAGTTTGTGATTTTCGATCTGCACCCGTGTCACCCCTCTCGGGGCGGCAGGCGCCGGAGCGCCTGTTTCGCTCGCTGCCTGCTCGAGTTGTGTAGCGGTTTTTTGCACGTTCTCCAGAGTGCCTTCGGACATTCCCCGTTCTTTGAGTCTTGCCAGGCGAATCTTTTGCACGGCGTCCGGCAGGGTTTCGATCAACCTGGCAGCATCGTCGCTGAGCGAATAAACCATAGTGCCTGATCCCCCTACGATACCGAGCAGAAGCACAGCGGCCCCAATAGCGCGCGGGATTCGCCATTTTTGCATCAGATTGACAGGAGGAGAAAGCGCATAGCTAATCATCACGCTCAACATCAGCGGAATGAAAATCGCCTGGGCCCAATGCAGAACGAAGATGACCGCGAGCACCGTGAGCAGGGCGAGTGAAAAACTGCGCACATCAACCGGCATGCGCAGCACCAAAGGATCGGGTTCCTGCGATTCCAGCCCGTCTTTGTTCCGGATACTTTTTGCCATGGGCGAAAGTTTGCTATCCATTTTGTAGCGATGTTTTCCTTTCTTTCCTAATGTCGCTCTTTCAAGACCTCGGTTTTCCCTCTTCTTCCTCGAGACGTTTCTGCTCTTTTCGTTTTTCGACATCTTTTTCAGGCGGCTTGATCGTCGCTTTCTGTTTTGCCGGCGCCACACGCTACGGTCGTGCAGCGGGCTGCTCAGGTTGAGCAGGTTTTACGGGACTCACTCGCACTGGCACTGCGGGTTGGACGGCTTTCTTCTGTTCATTCGGTTTTGCCGGCGCCACGCGCTCCGGTCGTGCAGCGGGCTGCTCAGGTTGAGCAGGTTTTATGGGACTCACTCGCACTGGCACTGCGGGTTGGACGGCTTTCTTCTGTTCATTCGGTTTTGCCGGCGCCGCGCGCTCCGGTCGTACAGCGGGCTGCTCAGGTTGAGCAGGTTTTACGGGACTCACTCGCTCCGGCACTGCGGGTTGAACGGCTTTCTTCTGTTCATTCGGTTTTGCCGGCGCCGCGTGCTCCGGTTGTGCAGCGGGCTGCTCGGGTTGAGCAGGTTTTACGGGACTCACCCGCGCTGGCACTGCGGGTTGGACGGCTTTCTTCTGTTCATTCGGTTTTGCCGGCGCCGCGCGCTCCGGTCGTGCAGCGGGCTGCTCGGGTTGAGCAGGTTTTACGGGACTCACCCGCACTGGCACTGCGGGTTGGACGGCTTTCTTCTGTTCATTCGGTTTTGCCGGCACCACACGCTCCGGTCGTGCAGCGGGCTGCTCGGGTTGAACAGGTTTTACGGGACTCACCCGCTCCGGCACTGCGGGTTGAACGGCTTTCTTCTGTTCATTCGGTTTTGCCGGCGCCGCGCGCTCCGGTCGTGCAGCGGGCTGCTCAGGTTGAGCAGGTTTTACGGGACTTACCCGCGCTGGCACTGCGGGTTGAACGGCTTTCTTCTGTTCATTCGGTTTTGCCGGCGCCACGCGCTCCGGTCGTGCAGCGGGCTGCTCAGGCTGACCAAGCTTTCCACCGGTTTTGACCTCCCTCTGTGGAAACTTTATCTCCGCTTTCGGCCGGTTCACCTCTCTAACTGGTACGATATAGTTCGTGACCTTGGGCGCTTCGATCCGGGCCTCGCGGTTAACCCTCCCCTCCGGGATGCTCTTCACTCGCTCCTGGACCACGGCAGCCTTCTCTTTCCTGCCCCCCTGAATGACCGTCTCATTATGCTGGATTCGATTGATCACGGTATTGTGGGGCTTCTCTTTCACCGTAACGTTGGTGTAGTTATAGCGCTGCTTGTTCGTCGCGTAATTGTTGATCACCGTATTATTGACGACCGGAGCCACGCGGTAGTTGTTGACAATGGTGGTGCGGTTGATGTTTTTCACTCGGACATCCCTGTAATTGTTCACGCGGTAGAAATCGTTCTGGGGAACCACAACGGTACGGTTCACGTAGGCATAATTGCTAAGGTTGATGTTGATCTGCGCGATGTTCACGTTGGTTACGACCACATCGTGAGGGCCTCCCCAGTAACGGTGACTGTAGTACGTCTCGCGCGGCGCCAGAGGCACCCAGCCCACATAGGCGCCACTGTGAATCCATGAAACCCTTCCTGGATACCAGAAAAAGCCGATGTCGAGGAGGGGGAGCCCGAAGCGCACGCTGACCACAGGCGGCGCCCAGTACCAGTAATTACGCACGTAGATCCAATTGCCGTAATGGTGGGTGACGTAACCGAATGGTTCTGCAGGGATCCATGTCTGATCCCCATACCAGTCGGTCCAGCGGCCCACGGTGAAAGGCGACCAGCCCAAGGCTACAGTGGTAGGCCGCCAGAACCTGCGCCGTTCACCCTCATAGGAGACATCCTCCCACCTTCCATTCTCTTCAAGGGCATACGCCTCGTCCCGGAGGCTGGGTGGAAGATATTCTGCCGAGCCTCCCCTCACCCTGGACTTCGCCGCCCAGAAGTTTTCACGGACTGTGTTCCACCGGTTCCAGTCATAATCAACGTTCCCTTCGCCTGACGACACCTGTCTCTGGTCCGCGAGGAGGGAGGGAGAGCCAGCCGAAACTTCGTAGCGGGCATCCGTTTCCGCGTGGATGAAATCCACCTTCCCTTTTATCGCAACCGCTTCGACGGAATTTTCGCCCACGTAGAAGTCGAAGACTGTGCCGGGATCACCCAGGACGTATCCGAATGGACTCGTGACCTTGACAACGGTGTCGGAACTTTTGTTGTAGAACCGGGCCACGCCCGATGCCACATCCATCTCGGCCAGGTCCGTATCAAGGGCGATGAACTGTATCTGCGTGTTGTTCCCGACCCTGATCCAGGTCCCGTTGGGAACGATCAGTTCCGCCATCCCACGGCTTCCCGAGTAGAGTGTATCCACTGCGCCAAAGGGTGCGTCCCTGACCACGGCCACCCAATCGTTCTCTTCAGGAATATAACGGAGCAGGTCCCCCTCGACATGATATACGCGGCCCACCACCATAGCCTGCGAGTCCGCAGCCGAGGACGGCGGAACCATCACCACCGCGGCAAGAAACAAACTCACCGCAAACCACATGTGCCTTTTCATCATTCTCTCCTTTATATGAAGCCGGGTTCGTCCCCGGCAACCCCTTTCTCCGTGATATCAGACCGTGGCTCTTGACCTGATTCCCAGCAAGAGATGTAGTCAATATCCTGCGCAATCGTTACCAGAGCTTTGGAACTTCAGTAATGATGACGCCTCCAACCTCTTGCAGGGGGCCTAACGGTTTATTTACAATTTCTTCCGTTTTAACCAAGGGCCTGCCTCCTGCCGGGTCTCTGTAAGTGACAACATCATCAACGATTGTGATTAAACCGCGGAATTCCCATCCCGTGTCTATCGTGTGTCGCTTGAACGTGAATATATCTGCCCAGAAATTGCCGACCCGCTTCTTATTGAGTACACCAGGTTCAAATCTGTAAGCCGTACAGCGCTGCCTTTTCTCTATGCATTTTTGAATTCCCGGGTCCAAATCCTCTATTTTAATAGAGGGATTCGGCAAGAATACGCCGATGATCTCCGTTACATTCATGATTCTAATATTGGGTATTTCATAAGGATTAAAATTCATTTTTTTCAGGTCGTCCACGGTGGTTATCTCGGGAGTTATTTTTTCATATTCCAGTTTGGCACTGTTGAAATCCTTCCAAGGCGAATCTATGGTGGTCTTGCTGGATGGCAGAAGACTCGCACAACCGGTAAAGATAAGAAAAAAAACAAGAATGACCAATGATTTTAGGCATGTTTTCATTACGTCCCCCTTTCTCCTGGCTGTGGAAGGGCCTCATTTTTCTTATTCAAGGCACCATCGATACAAATTCAAAAATAAAAGAAACGATCCCCACTTTACTTTGAATTTTAAGAGGGATTTTTTTTTCATCCGCACTAAACCAAATTTTAAGTTGAGGGTTTTCGCTTTTTTTTACTATATTTTCTAACTGTTCCATATCTGGTGTTACCGCAACACTCTTATACGTTTTCCCTTTAATCTCGATAAGATCCTTTTTCCCAATGGTTGCTTTCACCCTGATATTCATATTGCCGTCCGTGATTGGTATTTCAATCACAGAGTTTTCGATAAGATCTTGAAGCCGAAGGATGAAAAAGAGGGCCAGCGGATCGAATGAGCCTGGTAAGATATTAATTGGGGCTGCATTTTTGCCGAAATTGGTATAAGTGGCCTGAAGTTTTTCCCAGTTGAAATTTATGACGACATCACGCGGATGTCGACTTTCAGTCCGTTTTTTATAGAGGACGCTACGGGTCATTTTGGCATCGACATACGAATCCTGCCGTTCCCGGATCTTGTAGAGAAGATCGACAGCGGCGTTCGTCTTGGTAATCATTGCAAAGTGGTATGCCTCAACGCCATTGATGGTTTCCTTGGGAAGAACTTCAAGTGTAACTTCCCCGGCGGGAATGATCCCCCACTTCCCCTCATACGTCAGCTTTTCTCCCGGGTAAAAAGGGATATTCTTGTCGATAACTCTAGCGCTTTCAATAATATGGGAAGAGGACAGGAGCATAATGAGGATTATACAAAGAATAATAGAATTAGAACCCATTCGCAAGCAGCGTTCTTTGCTTGCAAACAGCATAAATTTACGACAAATTATTTTATCTATGGACATATTCTAAATCTCCCCCGAAGATTACGAGAATGCAAATGCAAATGGCCTGCCAATAGCCGAAGAACGATCAGAATCTTTTATTTATCCTTTTATAACAATTGATTGCCTTAACAGGCGAGAATAGCAGAAAGGTATGACTGATTAGTCTGGCCTCAATATTTGGTGGGACATCAAAATATTGAGGGTTAAATAAGGGTTGACAGCCTAACCCGGTTCATTAGTCTCGGACCGGATAATCCCGAGCTTATGCATCCTCGCCCTTAAGGTGCTCGGATGGAGGCCCAGGATCGCTGCGGCCCCGTCCTTTCCCTCGATGAGCCAGCGGGTTTCAGAAAGGATTTGAATAATCTGGTTGCGCTCCGTCTCTTCCAGCGTCCTCACGGTGGATACCAGAGATGGGGATAAAATCTCCAGCTTATCCGACAGTTGCAAAATCGGCCCGGGGCACAGGATCACGGCCCGTTCAATGATGTTTTCCAACTCCCGAACGTTCCCGGGCCAAGGATAATCCTGAAGCGCCTTCAACGTCGCCTTCTGGATCGACGTGATCTGCTTGCCCATTTTCTTGGAATACCGCTCGATGAAGGCTTGTGCCAGGATTGGAATGTCTTCTTTGCGCTGCCGCAGGGGTGGAACAGTGATGGGAAAGACGTTGAGGCGATAGTAAAGGTCCTGACGAAACCGGCCTTTGCGCACCTCTTCGGCAAGATCCCGATTGGTCGTGGCGATGACCCGCACATTAACTTTTATGGTTTGAGAGGAGCCGAGGCGCTCAAACTCACTGTTCTGAATCACCCGGAGCAGCTTTGCCTGCAGCTCCAACGGAAGCTCCCCGATTTCGTCGAGACAAAGGGTGGAACCATTGGCGAACTCGAATCGACCGATCTGGCGGGTATCGGCCCCGGTAAATGCCCCCTTCTCCCGGCCAAACAATTCACTCTCGATCAAATTCGCCGGCAGAGCGGCACAGTTGACCGTGACTAACGGCCGTTCCTTGCGGGGGCTCATGTTATGGACGGCGGCAGCAATCAGCTCCTTACCCGTACCGGTCTCACCCAGGATGAGCACCGTTGTGGTCGAAGGGGCAACTTGTTCCGCTCGATAAAGAACATACTTGAGGCCGTCGCTTTGCCCGAGAATATGCTCAAATTTATTTTTCATTTTGGTCGTGTGGCGGAAATAGATATTCTCGACTTCGAGTTGCTCTTTCAATGTAATTATATCTGCAAGAGCCTTCCGCAGTTCGACAGCTTGTCGTTCCAGTTCGTTGTGAGATTTTTTTAAAGCCTCTGCTGTAAGTTTCCGTTCAGTAATATCGCGGATGTTACACTGAATTACTTTATGATGATTGACCTGATAGACGTTACTGACAAATTCCACGGCAATTGGCCGTCCGTCTTTCGTCTCCAGCGGTAAATCATTGTAGCGAACATACCCTTTGCTCTTCAATGCCGCGGAGGTGGCTTTCGATGCTTCAATATCCCTGAATTTTCCAATTTCCCAGAGATTCTTCCCCATGAGCTCCTCATGTGAATAACCCAACATTTCTAACAAAAATGGGTTCACATCCGATATTTGTCCTGTTTCGGCATCAAGGACTAATATTCCATCCTGGGCTGCTTCAAAGAGACGGCGGTAGTTAGTTTCAGAAACCTTTAGCACCGCCTCCATCTTCTTGCGCTCGGTCATGTCCACCATTATGGCGGCGCAAACCGCGCCAGAAATATCGGCGGGATAAAGAGGACTTACAGAAAGCAGGACAGGTACAGCATTTTCACCTACAGACTGTAAGGCAAGTTCCCCCTTACTGTTCTCCTTTAAACCTTGTTCAAACAATGTCTTGAATAATTGCAGGTCTGGCGATGAAATGTGTTGATAGATTGAAGATCCAATGATTTTTTCCAAAGACCTCTGGAGAATATCGGCAAAACGCTGGTTACAAAAAAGGATCGTGCCGTCGGAGGCCAGGGTAATGGCCCCTTCGTACATGGTTTGGACCATAATCCGGTAGGGGTAATCGGCGCCCGACAGGGTAAAGAGCTGTTCTCCTTCCGCTGCCGAGACAACCAGACCGTCCACCTCGCCGCCTACGATCGCGCGCAGTGTTTCTTCAGTTTCCTTCAGCCGCGCTGTGAGTTCCTGCAAATCATCCAAAAGTTGCTGGCGTGTTCTGTGAGGTTCAGTCATTGCTTCATACTCATGAATTATAGGGTCGCAGATCGAGGCCGTCACGAAGCCTTTCCGTATCCGACATGTCGCCAATGAGCCTCCGGAGCGGCAGGGGAAGTTCCTTGATGAGCGTTGGGGTGGCAATAATCTGCTTTTCCCTGGCCAGATTTGGCTGCTGGTAGATGTCTATCACCTTGAGTGCATAGCGGCCTGCCAGATATTTTTCACAAATTTTCCCGACATTGGCGATTGCCAGGGTTGACTTCGGGGTCATCCCGGTAACATACAACCGCAGAACGTACTTTTCCCGGTCTCGCTCCGCGGCCGCTCTTTCGAATTCTTCAGCGCTCATTTTTTCTCTTTTCATCTCACTCACTTTTACATCAAAATTGTTTTTTTCACCCGGAGACAGAACGAATGTCCAGTCCTACCAGTACCCGCTCCGTGTCAGCCATGTCGCCGATAATCTTTCTCAGCGGTTCAGGAAGTTTCTTTACCAGTGTCGGGATGGCAATAATCTGATCCCCTTTGGCAAGCTGGGGATTCTTTAACAGGTCGATTACTTCAATGCGGTATTTCCCCGCGAGGTGCTCTTCGCAGATCTTCTTTAAATTGGCAAAGGCCGTAAGCGATTTCCGGGTCTGGCCGGCTACATATAAGCGGAGGTTCCAGATTTCTTCTGTCGAATCGGTTTTTGCTTTCTTTCCCTTTCCTGATGCAATAGCTTTCATCTTACTCTCCTTTCCCGCTTCTTTTTGAGCGCTTCGCCCGCGGAGCGGCAGGTTTCCCCTTGCGAAGATGGACCATATCCAAACGGTCTTCTGCCCGGACAATTTGTCTTTTTTTCTCTTCTTCCGCCATCAAAAGCACCTCTTGAGTTTCCACATCGAACTCGGCACGCAGCGCCAAGATCTTTGCTTCCAGCGCATTCTTCTTGCGTTCCTGCTCGCGGAGCCGGCGATCCACCTCACGCCAGCGTGCCAGCTCCGAGGCCTTTTCCGCGGCTTCCTGGGTGGCCCGGGCGCTCCCGGTTAATACCTCGCCGGAACCGGTATAGATGTCGAGCAGGCCAATGCCCTCATTCGAAAGCAGGAACTCTTGAATCTGGTTGGAGTGGGCCATGCCGCGGGACTTTAAAATGTAGAGGCCCCGGTTGCGTTCCCCATTGAGTTCGATATCCCGGAGCAGAAGCCAGGTATCGATCAGAGAAGATATCTCTTCGCTTGTGTGTTCCAAGCTACCGGTAAAATGAGTGAGGTCCGTAAGGAACGTAGTGACATTGTTCATCTTCAAATAATCTACCAGGCGCGTTAAAATGGATTTGACCTCTGATACTGTTCCCGCGGCGCTCAAGTTGCTGATCGGGTCGACAACTAACACTTGGGGCTTGAACTCCTCAATCATGTTGTGAAAGGTAAGGAGATGCATCTCCAGGCCGTACAGCGAAGGCCTGGCGGCATGAAACTTGAGCAGCCCCTTCTTCACCCAGCGGGTGAGATCAATGCCGATGGAGCCCATGTTCCGGATGATCTGGCTGGGCGATTCCTCGAAGGCAAAATACAGGCAGCGCTCGCCTCGCCGGCAGGCGGCAACGGCAAAGGTAGCCGCCAAACTTGTTTTGCCCGTGCCCGCGGTACCGGAAACGAGGATGGTGCCGCCCCGGTAGAAGCCCTTCCCTTCCAGCATTTCATCCAACTTGAGGACACCCGTGGAGATGCGCTCTGAGGATATGGGGTAGTCGAGCCCCAGGGAAGTGATGGGCAGGATAGAGAAGCCTTTTTCGTCTATCAGGAAGGGATACTCGTCGGAGCCGTGCGCTGAGCCGCGGTATTTGACAATACGCAGGCGGCGCGTGGAAAGTTGTTCCTGGATGCGGAAGTCGAGGAGGATCACGCAATCGGCGACGTATTCTTCGAGCCCGTAGCGGGTCAGGGTCTTGTCGCCGCTTTCCCCTGTAACGATGGCCGTCATGCCGCGGTCTTTCAACCAGTGAAAAAGCCGGCGCAGCTCTGCCCGCAGAATAGCGGTATTAGAAAGCCCGGAAAAAAGCGCTTCGATGGTGTCCAAAACAACCCGCTTCGCGCCGATGGCATCAATGGCACTCCCCAGGCGGATGAACAATCCTTCCAGGTCGTACTCACCCGTCTCCTCAAGCTCGCTACGCTCGATTTTGACGTGGTCCGTGGCGATGAGACCACGCGACATCATGTCCGGCAGATCAAAACCCAGGGAAGAGAAATTTTTCGCGAGAT
Source organism: Syntrophales bacterium (assembly GCA_023229765.1). Lineage (NCBI taxonomy): Bacteria > Pseudomonadati > Thermodesulfobacteriota > Syntrophia > Syntrophales > Syntrophales bacterium. Next base: position 24,521 of record JALNYO010000041.1, read on the forward strand.
CCTCCGGCGTTTCCTCGAAGGTCATAAAGACCCCGGGTTCTCCATAATCCCTGGCGCCCCGCATGAGAAATTCCATGGCGAAAAGTGTCTTGCCGCAACCCGCACTGCCACAGATCAGGGTTGGCCTGCCTTTCGGAAGCCCTCCCTTCGTGATCTCATCGAGACCCCTGATGCCCGTCGGGCATTTTTCGAGAATATTAACGTCCTGTTTTGCCTTAGCCATAATCACCTCCCCGCACCTTTATAAATCTGAAGTAATGATAATAAGATAAGATACTATTGAAACTATTCAGTCAAACCGCCTATCCTCCAGCAATCCCCGGAAGCAAAGAGTGCTGTCATCCTATTTCCCCGTGATTGTGGCGATTTATCAGAAATTCCATTGCTTTGCAATAAGAAACACGGGTGTGTAACTGTTAGTGCCTTTTCCCTCCCTGAATTGTTTTGTCTTTCCGCTTTACCGAAGAAAACCTTGAATAATCATGTTCACCGCCTCTTCATAGGAAAGACCGAGGCTCATCAGCTTCATCAACTGGTCGCCGGCAATCTTGCCAATGGAGGCCTCATGGCTGAGTTCGGCATCGGGGTGCTCGGCCCGCAGGGCGGGAATGGTTTCATTGGAACCGTTATCCATGATGATCGCGTCGCACTCGATATGGCCGAAGCACTTTGCCCGGGCAATCATGTTCGCGTAGAAATTCTGCCGGGAGTTGCCCTTGATAACAGAACGGGAAACCATGTTGGAGGAGCTGTTTTCACCAGCCAGGATGATCTCGTTGCGGGAAACCGCTTTCTGGTCGCCCTCGGTCATTACCCGCTCCATGATCAACAGGCTGCTTCCAGGGCCAAGCACCGCCTCGTTGACGCGGTTCGCTTCATCAACGCCGCCTATCTGGGTGAGCTCCATCTCCGCGTGGGCATTCTCCCCGAGAAAAACCTTTGTGGTTGGGTTCAGCGACCGCTTCCCGACTCCATTACCGCCAGCAAAGTGTTTTTCCACATACTTGACCCGCGCCCCTTTTTCAATGCGAAATTCGTGGATGCCCTCGTGTCCTTCCGGCTCGGGGCCGCCGCAGTGGATTCCGCAGCCGGCGATGATCGTGACGTCGGCGCCGGCGCCGACGATGAAGGTATTGTAAACCACGTCGTTGAGACCGCTTTGGCTGAGAATGACCGGGATGTGAACAGATTCGTTAATCGTCCCCGGCGCAATCGTAACTATAATCCCGTCTCTCTTTTCGTCGCTCTCTATATTTATGTTGGCGGAGATCGAACGTGACTCCAACTTGCCGTTTTTTCTGATATTGTAGGCGCCCTTGGGGATGCCTTCAAGATCCGCTACGGTCTTCAAGAGATCCTTATCTAAAGCACTGAGCATCTTTTTCTCCTTCCGGGCACGGGCAGGGGCTGAAACTGCATATCCTGAAATCGTTCAGCATCGGCAGGGCATTTGCCAGGTTCCCCTGATACATTAATTTACCCTGATCAATAATCAGGATGTTGTCAGCGACCTCCAGAAAGGAACGGTTGTGGCTGACGACAATCGTCGTGGTATGGCGCTCGCTCTGCTCTTTTTTCAGAAGGTTAACCATCGGCATAATGGTCCAGAGGTCAATCCCGGTATCCGGTTCGTCATAGATGGCAAGCTTGGGATTTCGGGCAATCGTTGTCGCCAGCTCTATCTTCTTGATTTCGCCCCCGGAAAGCGTCGCGTCAACCGGCTTATCGAGAAACGAAAGGGGACAAATTCCCACTCTTCTGACAATCCCGATGAGCCTTTCCTCGTTCTCCGTCTTGGCGGCAACCGACAGGAGGTCCCGGAACGTTATCCCCTTGAAGCGAGCCGGCTGCTGAAAACTGTAAGCAATTCCGGCATTCGCCCGCTCGGCGATCGTCATAGCCGAGATGTCTTTCCCCTCGAAATGGATGCTCCCCGCGGACGGCTGGTTTATCCCCATGATCAGCTTGGACAAGGTCGTCTTGCCGCTGCCGTTGGGACCGGTGATCGCATAGAACTTCCCCGCTTCAAAAGTGAAATTCATTTTGTCAATGATATCACGCCTTTTTTCTCCGTTTTTCTCGTCCTTTTCAGTTACGGAAAAACACAAATCCCTTAATTCCAGCATAACCACCTCTGCTACTTTTTAGAAACGTCCAACACACCCTTTGGGCATCTGTTCCCTGTTGACGATACGCGGATAAGCCAAAAACTGTGCCTCGTGCTTTCGCTTCGGCATAATATTTAATTCTCAGTTGTTGTCAATCAATAATGTCAAAAAAGTTTGACAGTGTCTTCTTAAAATGTTTATCGTCGCATTCAAAATATTCACAGAATGAGGACATTTTTAAATTTACCGAAAAATTAATTGAGGAGCCGATGCAAACACCTGACAAAGAAACTGCCGACCAGAAGATAGACAGCGACCATCGCCCCTGGGGCTTTTACGAAATTCTCTCCGACGCGGCGGACAGCAAGGTAAAGCGGATTACCGTCTATCCGGGCCAGCGTCTCAGCCTCCAGCGCCACTTCCACCGTTCGGAACACTGGTACGTGATCAGCGGCAAGGCCGTTGTGACCAGAAACGGCGAGGAGATCAGCCTGACCTCCTGTCAATCCGTGGATTTGCCGGTACTCACCTGGCACCGTATCCGCAACATCGGCACGGAAAATGTGGTTTTTATCGAGGTTCAGACCGGCGACTATTTCGGAGAGGACGATATCGAACGCTCGGAAGACGACTACGGGAGGGTTTAATGCTTCACAGGTACGATTTTACCCCGAACAAGGTGTGGAAGGTTATGGGCCGTACCGACTCAGGAGGCGACAAGAGGTGCGTTGCGGCGAGCAGAGCTTTGATCTCATCGTCGGTAAAGATGTAGGTGTTCGATGAAGCTTCGGCCCTGTCCGGGCTGCAGGCTCAGGGACATAACACTGCGGCTCAAACTGGCGCATGTACGTGCAAAACTGGCGCACGACGGCCAGCCTGTTGGCGCGGGTATTGGAATTGAGACCGGTCAAAGATGTTAAGTATTGATCGATGATCTCTCTGGTAGGGCAGGAACCGCCGAAGCCCTGCTGGCACAAGAAACGGTCGAAATAGGAGAGTACTTTAGCTCGACCACAGTAGTCGGCTCCACCGGAACGTCGAAACGCGACGAAATCCATGAAACGATCAGCCAAGAGGCTGGCAAAGACAGGTTCGTTCATGATAATACCTCCGGCCAGTCCAGAGGCAGTTGTTTGAGTTTTTCAAAATCGATCTTGGTATAGATTGTTTGTCTGGATAAGGAAGTTCTTATCAATTGAGGCAATTGCAAAACCATTTGTCATTCCCGAAAGCGAAGCTTAATGTTCATAATGTCTCTATCGGGAAAGCGAAGCTTAATGTTCATAATATGGTTTTTCAAGCAGTTAGAACCAGATTCCCGCTCAGAATCGTTGCGGGAATGACAAGAATGGGGAGTTTTGCAATTACCTCAATTATTATATGAACAGATAGAGGGGGCAATGACCGACTCCCTTCAAAGCAGCCCTCAATATGTTGATGGTCCACCAAATATGGAGGCTGCGCAAATCATTCCATCTTCTCCGCGGCTCTTTCCTGTTCGCCTATTATCCCGTTATTAAAGGATGAATCCAGAATTGCGAACCTATTTCAGTTATTGGCATGCCCATTGCTTTTGATACTTTCATGATGCTCGTTGTCACTGGGTATAAAAAATGAAACCTGCTGAATAGAAAGGATGCTGTCATGAATATGACCTTAAGTCTTGGTCCTTTATTGTCTTTGCTCGCTGGCGTGCTTATTCTGATCGTTCCCCGGTTGCTGAACTATATCGTCGCGGCTTATCTGATCGTCTTCGGATTGCTGGGACTGTTCGGTGACATACGCCTGAGATAAAAAATCTGGTTTGTGGAACCGGCAGCTTGGAGAGGATGCAAGCCCTGCGGGCTAGGGACTGTATCCGCCCCATAATTAATAAAAATCAGATTCGAATGGTGAAAGCGATGACTCCTGAACTGAATACCGTTATGATGTTCCTGAGCCTTTTCAGCCTGCCGTCGGGTTGTTCGATCGCCTTTTGCAACCGATCGATTGAGCGTCTGGCGCGGTTGATATCGATGTGGCTGACATCGATCACGACAGCGAGAGGCAGCCGCTTTTTTACCTTGCGGCGGCAGATAGCTGTTATCGCAGTGATTGCGTGTGTATTTGCCGCAGGCCAAGCCCAGGCGAATGGCAATGATCCAACCGTGGTTGCAGGTCAGGCTAGCTTCTCCGCTCAGGGCAGTTCGCTAAACATCACCAACAGCCCGGGGGCAATTATCAACTGGCTCGGGTTCTCGATCGGCGCAAGCGAAACCACACGCTTCATCCAGCAAAGCGCCGCCTCGAGCGTCCTCAATCGCGTCACCGGCCCCGATCCTTCCGTCATCCTCGGGACGCTCACCTCGAACGGCCGGGTCTTCCTGATCAATCCGAGCGGCATCCTGGTCGGGCAGGGCGCGCGCATCGACGTGGCCGGACTGGTGGCCTCAACACTCAACCTGAGCAACCAGGACTTTCTCGCGGGCCGGCTCAATTTCGTGTCCAATCCGCTTGCCGGCAAGGTGGAAAATCAGGGCAGGATCACCACACCTTCAGGCGGCAGCGTTTATCTGGTCGGATCGGACGTCACCAACAGCGGCATCATCACGAGCCCGCAGGGCGACGTGATCCTGGCCGCCGGCCAGTCGGTGAAGATCTTCGACTCCAGCACGCCGGGGGTGAGGGTCGAAATCACGGCGAGCGATAACGCCGCCGTCAACCTCGGCAAGATCCTTGCGCAAAGCGGCGAAGTCGGCATTTACGGCGCGACGCTTCGGAACATGGGCATCGTCAATGCCGACCAGGTGGTGAGGGACGCAACCGGCAAAATCGTCCTGCGTGCAAAGCAGGACGTGACCCTCGAAGCAGGCAGCCGCCTGAGCGCCAGCGGCGAGACTGCCGGTGAGATCACGGTTCAGTCCGAAACCGGCACCACGCTGGTGTCCGGCACGATCGAAGCCAAAGGCACTGGATTCCCCACCCTTCTGGAAGGAAATCAGATCTCTCAAACCCTCCCTCAGGGAGAAAATCAGCTTACTCAATCCCCTCTCTCTCAGGGGGAGGCTCAGCGTGAGGGCAGGATCCCGGTCGCTTCCGGCAAAGGCGGCGCCATCCAACTGCTGGGCGATCGTGTCGGCTTGATTGCGGCAACAGTCGACGCATCCGGTACGGCGGGCGGTGGCACGGTCCTGGTCGGCGGCGACTACCAGGGCAAGAATCCGTCAGTGCAGAACGCCGCGGCGACGTATGTGAGCGCGGACTCTACGATCACGGCCGACGCCATCACGAATGGTAGCGGCGGCAAGGTGATCGTGTGGGCGGATAACGTCAGCAGATTCCAGGGCAACATCTCCGCGCGCGGTGGGGCGCATTCCGGCGACGGCGGCTTGATAGAAGTGTCCGGGAAGCACTACCTGGATTACCGCGGCATGGCCGATACCCGAGCGCCAATGGGCCGGGCCGGTACCTTGCTCCTCGACCCGGATGAAATCCTGATCACCAATGCTGCCGGGGGCGCGACGCTTAGAATGACGTGCGTTGGCGGCGGCGATTGCACGACCCCTTCGGGGGCCGGCCCTTATACTGACACCGCTTCTGCGTTTGATCCTGCTACCCCTGGCAGTGTCGGTATCCTGCCCGACAACTCGATCAATCAGCAATTGGCGTTTGGCAATGTCACGGTCAAGACCTCGCTTGGCGGTATACTCGTTTCCAACACCAGCGGCACAGTCGCAATCGGCCCGGTAACAGGCACGACGGATGCGGATCCTGGCGCAGTTCCAGGACCGAATGCCAATACGCTGACTCTGGATTCCGCCACCGATATTTCATGGAACGCCGCCTGGTCCTACAAAAATCACGGGCAACTCACTCTGCTCGCCAAGGCCGGCAGTATCGCGGGCACCGGCGCGCTCACGCTCGCGGACGTTTCGCCGGTTCTGCTGCAGGCGACGGCCAATATCGGTACATCAGGGACGCCGATGGCCATCTCCGGGAACGGCGGCAATGTAACAATCAACGCCGGGACCTCCGCCGCTCTCGGCAACATCACCGCAGGGGCAGGCACGATTTCAGCAACGAGTTCGGGAGGCGGAGACATCACGCTCAGCGGCGCTCTCACAAATACGAATTCCGGTACTTCGGCAATAACCCTTAATGCGGATTCTGGTACTGCAGCAGGCAATGCATCCGGTGGCAATATCATCATCAGCGGCGGCACCCTATCCACGGGTGGGCGTGCAACACTATTCACTGGTAGCATACTGGGCAGTACGGGTCTGACCACCCTAGTTGGATCAGGTAGCGGTCATTTTCGCTATAACAGCGACGAAGCAACGACCAACTACACCGCTTCATTAGGGATTGGAAAGTATGCCGTTTATCGCGAGCAACCCACGCTTAACATCACCGCTAACAGTCCGGCAGCGATTACTTACGGTGCGGCTACGCCGGCTTTGACGACCGCCCTCTCCGGCTTACAAAACGGTGATATCGCTGTGCAGGCGCTGAGTTCGGCGGCCACAGTTGCGGTCGGCGGCTCTACCTCTGGCTCAGGGAACTACACGGCGGGATCCCACAGCCTCACACCATCTGCAGTTGATCAATTGGGTTATGCGCTGAGTTATGTCAACGGCGCACTGGAGGTCACCAAACTGGCGCTGACCGGGCCGGCGATTGCCGGGGTCAACGCGACCTACGGCACATCTCTCCCAGCCGGGGCGGTGTCGTTCACCAACAACATAGCCCTTGATGACGTGACCAGCACGGCCA
>JALNYO010000042.1 GCA_023229765.1 Syntrophales bacterium
CCTCAGAGGCAATTGCAAAACCATTTGTCATTACCGAATGTCTCAATCGGGAATATGGTTTTTCAAGCAGTTAGAACCAGTTTCCCGCTCAGAATCGTTGCGGGAATGACAAGAATGGGGAGTTTTGCAATTACCTCATTTAATTAAATCATACTGGAGGCATTTCTATGTTCGAACTGAACAATTTCGTCACGGCCGGTCGTTTTTTCCTGGTGATTGCCGGAGAACTGGTCATAATCTTTGTGGCTGTATCCTTTCTCATTGGCTTGCTGACGGAGTATCTCCCCCCCTCCCGCATCCGGGATTTTCTTTCCAATAAACTAATCAGCGTGCAATACTTTCTGGGCGCTGGTCTGGGGGCAATTACGCCTTTTTGCTCCTGTTCCACCGTTCCGATCACCGCCGGCCTGCTTAGGGGGGGCGTTCCGTTCGGGCCCGTGATGGCCTTTCTCTTTTCTTCGCCGGTTCTGAACCCCGTCATCATTGCGCTGCTGCTCTCGCTCTTTGGCTATAAAGTGACGGCCTTTTATGTCGTCATCACCTTTGGCAGTTCCATGGTTATGGCAGCCCTGTTGTCGAAATTGGGAATGGAAAGCCAGGTCAAGGCCCTGGTCGGTCTGGAGGCATCCTGCTGTGGCCAGGAGAAGAAGCCGGAGGGCGAGCCCCTGCCAGCGGACGATAGAGCGTCTGCTTGCTGTTTAGCCGAAAGCGTTCAGCCCGCGCCCCTCATCATGTTGCCGACGCTTCCGGCCGCAGGCGGTTGCTGCCCTGGGGAAGCAGGGACAAAAGTTCAAGCTCCGCATCAATCGTCCTGTTGTTCCGTCAGCTTCGATGCAGACGGAGGAAGCTCAGCAGTGCGGATTCCTTTCAAAACAAAAATGAGAAGGGCCTCATTGTCCGCGGTCGAGACCTTCAAAGGGGTGTTCTGGTACCTTCTCCTCGGCGCCGCAATCGGAGCCGTCATCTACGGGTTTTTCCCGCAGTATCTGGTCGTAAGGGTGGCAGGACCGGGCAATCCCTGGTCCATTCCGATTGCCGCTCTCATCGGGGTACCCATGTACATCAGGGCGGAAACCATCATTCCGATCAGTGCCGCGCTAGTCGGTAAAGGGATGGGGTTGGGAACGGTTCTGGCCCTCATCATCGGCGGCGCGGGGGCGAGCATCCCGGAGATCATCATCCTTGGCTCCATATTCAGGAAGAAACTGATCTTTGCCTTTGTGTTGAACGTTTTTCTGGTGGCCATCGCGGCCGGTTATCTGGTGGATCTGCTAATCTATTGAAAAAACCATTCGTTGCATGAGGGGCGCAATTCCCAGGGGCGGCCAATATTTTCTTGACACGCAAGTCCAAGGCGACTTATATCGACAAACACAAAAAGCCATGTCTCATCAGGCAGGTGAAATAGCAAACGGCAAGCTTAGCGGTTCGTAAGATCAAACTTTCAACGATAAGGGAAGGCATCTGCTGCCTCCGGGTCTGAAGTCGCGGCTGAAAGCAAGTAAGGGAAACTCAAACATGGAGAAGAAGTAATGATTTTTCATGATATTGTCATCGTTGGTGGGGGGCTGACAGGGTTGATGGCAGCCGTGGAGGCGCCGCCCGGAACGGACGTGGCCGTAATCAGCAAGATTTATCCTACCCGCTCGCACAGCGGGGCGGCCCAGGGCGGCTTTAACGCCGCAATGGCAGAGGATGACTCGGTGGAGAACCACGTGTTCGACACGGTTAAGGGGAGCGACTACCTGGGGGATCAGGACGCCATTGAGACGCTCTGTTCCGAGGGGCCGGAGGTAATCCGCAAGCTGGAACAGATGGGCGTGCCCTGGTCCCGAACCCCGGATGGCCGCCCGGCCCAACGTTCCCTGGGGGGCGCCAGTTTTCCGCGGGCGTGCTATTCTGCCGATATCTCCGGTCACGCGGTGCTGCATACCCTGTATGAGCGCGCCTTGGCCGCCGGGGTGCGCATCTACCCGGAATGGCATCTGGTGGAGCTGTTGCTGGAAGAGGGCCGTCTGGCGGGACTCCTGGTTTATGACTTGGCAACAGGGCGACTGGAAGTAGTGCGCTGCCGGGTGGCGCTCCTGGCCACCGGCGGATATGGAAGGATTTTCCGCAAGACTACCAACGGCCATGCCAACACGGGGGACGGCACGGCCATTGCCTACCGGGCGGGGGCCGTCCTGTCCGACATGGAGTTCGTACAGTTCCACCCCACCACCCTCTATGGCACCAACATCCTGATTTCTGAAGCGGCCCGGGGCGAGGGAGGTTATCTGCGCAACGCCGCGGGAGAGAGGTTCATGGCCCGGTACGCCCCCCAGAAGATGGAGCTGGCACCCCGGGACGTGGTGTCCCGCTCCATCTTCCAGGAAATCAAGGATGGGCGAGGTCTGGGCGAAGGCTACATCAATCTTGATCTTACCCACCTGGGGGCGGACAAGATCCACCGGCTGTTGCCCCAGGTAAATGAACTGGCCCACCTCTACGCCGCAGTGGACTCAAGCCAAACCCCTATCCCCATTGAGCCCGCCCAGCATTACAGCATGGGGGGCATCAGGGTTAACCGGGACTGCGAAACCAGCATCCCCGGGTTGCTGGCCGCCGGCGAGACGGCAAACGTCAGCGTCCACGGGGCCAACCGCCTGGGGGGCAACTCCCTGCTGGAAACGGTGGTGTTCGGCCGCCGGGCCGGCAAACGCATGTTGGAGACGGTTAAGCGGCCAATGCCGCCCTTGCCGCGCGTTTCCCTGGAGAGGGCGTTGTCAAACTGGCAGGCCAATTTCGGCGCCGGCGCACCCCGACAGTCAGATGACTCGGTATTTGCCATCCGGGAGGACATGGGTCGCACCATGACGGATAAAGTGGGAGTGTTCCGCACCGGGGTTGAACTCCAGCAGGCAATGGAGGAATTGGCCGTCCTGCGCAGCCGCTATGCAGCGCTGCGGGTGCCTGCCGGGGAACATTCCTTTAACCAGCAACTTATTGACCACATGGAATTGGGCTTCATGCTGGAGCTCAGCGAAATGACCGCCGGAGCCGCCTGGAGGCGCACTGAAAGTCGCGGCGCCCACTTCCGGATTGACTACCCGCGGCGGGATGACCCCGACTGGCTGCACCACACGCTGATTCGCCGCGGCGACGACGGGCGGCCGATTTATGAAGCGGGTACTGTTGCCTTCACCCGGTTCCAGCCCCAGGAAAGAGGGTATTGATATGCAACTCGAGTTAATTATTGAGCGGTTCGATCCGCAGATCAATGACGCGCCTTACTGTCAGACATTCACCGTTGACTGGGAGCGACACGAGACCGTGCTGGATGTGTTGCTGAAAGCGAGGCGTCAGGATCCGGCGCTGGCCTTTAGACGCTCCTGCCGCAGCGGCATCTGCGGCTCCTGCGCCATGCAGATTGGAAACATTTCCCGTCTGGCCTGCCAGACGCTGGTAAGAGAGGTGACAGGCGACGGGGGTGAGCTTGAAATCAAGCCGCTGCCGGGGTTCCGTCAGCTCAAGGATCTGGTTGTGGACTTGGAGCCGTTCTTCGAGGCGCTGAAGCGAGTGCTGCCCTGGGTCATTACCGGACCGCACCATGACGGGCTAATTTCCCCTGAGGTTTCGGCGAGGATTGAGCCTCCCGCAACCTGCATCCTGTGCGGCGTGTGCGATGCCGCGATTCCTCAGAACGGTCCGGTTACTTCCGCTGCCCTGGTGAAAAACGTGCGGCTGGCGGTTGATCCCCGGGATGCCTTGGGGAGCGAGAGAATGAAGAGTGCCGGCTTGACCGAGGAGGGACTGCAAACATTTCGGGAACTGCTGGCAAATATTTGCCCCAAGGGTATCAAGTTGCCACCCGTGGTACAGGAATAAAACTGGTTATTGAATCTGGGGTGGGGGTCAGGAGAGACAGAGCCACCATTTCGCCAAATTAAAGAGGAGCAGTGACGATGGAAAAGAAACGCTATGAAGAGGGGCTGGCCGTCAGGAAGGCCGTTTTGGGGGACGAATACGTAGAAAAGTCGCTGCGCTCGGCCAATGACTTTACCCGTCCGATGCAGGAGCTGGTGACCGAATACTGCTGGGGCGAGATATGGACGAGACCCGGCCTCGACCGCAAAACCAGAAGCTTTCTCAATCTTGCCATGCTTACGGCTCTGAACCGCCCGCATGAAATCAGACTGCACGTGCGGGGGGCGCTCAACAACGGCGTCACCAGAGAGGAAATGATGGAGGTCTTCATGCAGAGCGCCATCTACTGCGGGGTTCCCGCCGCGCTTGATGCGATGGGAGTCGCCCGGGAGGTCTTTGCGGAAATTGACGGCGGGAAATGACCGTCGGCGACCGGAAGAGCCATCGTTTATATGAAAATCCCCCCATCCCCCCTTTGCTAAAGGGGGGCAAGGGGGGATTTTCATCATTCGTTGTGCCCATCCCGGGTAAGGAGGTTTGTAAGGATAAGCTATGGAGGCAAGAAAGCAGACAGGCATAGTTGTTTTCAAGGATGTGGAGGTGCTCGATTACTGCGGCCCCTTCGAGGTCTTTTCCGTGACCCGCTTAAACGAGCAGCTCCGTCGGGAAGAACCCTCGCCATTCAATGTTTTTCTTGTGGCCGAGACGAAAAGCACCCTCGTCACTTCCGGGGGGATGAAGGTCTGCCCGGACTACTCATTCGACGATTGCCCGCCGCTCGATATCCTTGTTGTTCCCGGCGGCTGGGGAACGAGGGCGGAAATGAACAACGAGCGTCTCCTCGGCTGGCTTGCCGAGCGCGCAAAACAGGTTGAAACCCTCGCTTCGGTATGCACCGGCGCCCTGTTGCTCGGAAAGGCCGGCCTCCTCGACGGCAAGCGAGCGACAACGCATTGGCGCTCGCTTGCATGGATGCAGGAGCTGTTTCCGGAAACCCGCGTCGAGCGGCATCTGCATTTCGTTGAGGATGGCAACCTTTTCACCTCCGCAGGCATCTCCGCCGGCATCGATATGTCGCTGAAGGTAGTCGCCCGCCATTTCGGAGACGCCATTGCGAGGGCAACGGCCAGACAGATGGAATACCCGTTTCCGGAAAGCGATGCCCGGAGGATTTCCATAGATTGACCATCTGTTGTCTGTCCGCCGGAGTGCGATTGACCAATTCGCCCTAAAGCGCTCCGAGATCGCGCAGAATCTTTTCCAGGGCCTTTCTTTCCTTACCGGTAAAGGGAAGCCGTCAGAAGAAAGACCCGAACGATCCCGTCGCCGCCTTAGAAATTGCACAAAAACCCCCATGCCCGACGCGGGCACAACGAAGCATGAAAATCCCCCCCATCCCCCCTTTGGCAAAGGGGGGATGGGGGGATTTTCATATAAACAGTGACGAAAATCGGGAATATCGACATGACCGCCTTGACGGACGAGGAGCGGTAAAACTTTCATGTCCTCTCGTCGAGTTGATAGATAAAATCGACAGTTTTCTCTCACCGAGCTCTGCGCTGGCATGAGGGTTTCCCCTTCCTTTTTCAGAGGGCAAAACTTTTGGAGTATCGCTTATTAGCTAATGATATCGAATTATTTAGAATGCCGGCGCGCCGGCATTTATTTTAAAACCCGGGGCTGGCGCCGGGGTATTGGATGAGCGGGTACTTGATGTTCTGCCGGACAGGAAATAAGTAATGCGTCCCCGGATTACACACGGATCGTTGCGGCAGAAGGTTCTTTTGTCCAGCTATTTTCCAAAATGATATGCATTTTGAAAAACTATTGACTAAAATGTATATGAGGCGTATGGTCATCCCATGGATACTGCAACAATTCTCCAACTGAATGAAGCTGCCCGGGCGCAAGGAAGGAGCCTGCAACGCCGGCGGTATGTCTATCAGAGCATTCTCGACGATACGGGCAAACACCAGATAGGCCTTGTCGGGCCTCGCGGCTCCGGGAAGACCGTCATTCTGAAACAGCTTCTGGTCCACTTTCCCGATACTGCCTGCTATCTATCGCTTGATGCCGTAGAGATAGACGGCCTCTTTCAGACCATTCAGGTCCTCCAGGAAAAGTACAAATTCACGCTCTTCCTCGTTGATGAGATTCATTATGAAAAACAGTACGCGCGGGAGTTGAAAAAAGTATACGACTTCCTGAATGTGCGCGTCGTTTTTTCCAGTTCCGTCGCCCTGTCGCTGCAGGAAACCGCTTACGATCTATCCAGAAGGGTAAAACTGGTCGCCATCAACCCCTTCAGCTTCCGGGAATACCTCTATTTCACCAGGGGACTTGAACTGCCCACACTTTCTATCGCGCAGCTTCTGGAGCAGCAATGGGATGCAGCCCATATTCGCCAGGAGATTCATTTTGATAACTTTATCAAAGGCGGGCTTTTCCCCTTCGCGCTTGATGAGCCAGACATTTTACCGCTCATGGGAAACATCCTTGATAAAATCATTACCAGCGACATTCCCTTGATCGGCCGGCTTCTGACAGACGAAATTCCCATTTTGCGCAGGATGATGCGTTTTATAGGTTCTTCGCCGCCGGACGGTATCAATTATTCGTCGCTCTCGAACAACTTGAAGATCACCAAATACAAGGCAGAGCAGTATACGCAGCTACTGGAACAGGCATTTGTGTTGAAACGCGTCATGCCTGCCGGAACGAATGTCATGAAAGAGCCGAAAATCCTGATGCGTCTGCCCTATCGGCTCTTGTTTCAGCCCTTTGACAGTGCAATCGGCGCTCTCCGGGAAGAGTTTTTCGCTGAAATGATGATCGCCAAAGGCATGTCATTCAACTATCTTAAATCAACACGGGGAGCAAAAACCCCTGACTACCTGGTGCAGTCCGAAACTGAATCCTATGTCATCGAAATCGGCGGACCAGGCAAGGGACGCGAACAGTTCAAGGGATTCAAGGGCAAGAAAAATCTGATTCTTGCCCAGGGCAACGAAATCACCGGAATAAAGCGCCCTCTTTTCCTGATAGGTTTTTAATGCGAATTGGACGTGAGCGGTTTTATAAGACAAAACTTTTTGAGTGTCGCGTATTCACTAATGGTATCGTAGCCTTCCGAATGCCGGCGCACCGGCATTGATTTTTGAACCCGGGGCCAGCGCCGGGGTATTGGATGAACGGGTACTTGATGTTCTGCCGGACAGGAAATAAGTAATACGTCTCCGGATTCGTCCGGATTACAAGGAGTTTGTAAAATCATTGACATATGAAGCGTGCCGTAGTTATGTGACCATGTACCCAATCGGCGGGTGTTCGCAGTCCGGTGGACGGGCTTTGAGCCAATCGAGGAGGTTGTATTATGCCGATCCGCATAAGATACCGTTATAAACCGCGATATAGGGCGCAACAAAATGAATATAAAGAGCTTATCGCGTTTTCGGTAATCGCTCTGATGGCGTGTTATGCGGACAGGAAACCAAAATTCGGTGTGTTATACGGATCAATCTAATTATTGTTCGGCTGAAAGGAGAAAAGGGTAATGATCATTCTTGATGACAGAAAATTGATCGAAACCAAATTTCTGAATGAGCAGGAAATCGAGGATTTGGTCATTGCCAACTCGGAGCACTTCTTCGGTCCCTCTTCTGTATTAATTCCGAAGGCAAAAATAAAAACAACGGATGGCTTCGGAACCATTCCAGACGGCTTTGCCATTGATCTCGCTTCCCGTATCTGGTACGTGGTCGAAGCCGAACTTGGTCACCACAGTGTTTGGACACACATTGCCCCCCAAGTAACTAAACAACTTTTGGCTGTTTCCCGTACAGAAACAAGGCAGCTACTAACCGAGATTCTGGTTCAAATGGTCACCAGCGATAAATCCGTTAAAGAGAAATTTGAGGATGAGGGAATCAAGGAAATCAACATTCGCAAGGTGCTTGGGGACATTTTTGAGAAAGCCCCAATTATCGGAATGCCTATTGACATAGTTTCGAATGACCTCAGAGAGTGGGCAGAGACATTGAAAAACGATGTCCGACTCTGGATGGTGAAGAAATACGCACAGTTTGGAGCACCAGACATCATCGCATATGAAATCCCGGAAGAATATCGACCCGTGTTGGACACGACAGAGAGAAACGGTCAACAGAAATCAGGGATTCGCACCTACGACGTTGCACTCGCAGACATCGTAAATGCGGGGATGCTTTCAGAGGGAGCAGAATTAACGCTCAGCTACAAGCCTCGCGGAGGTAAGCAGGAAATTTACAAAGGCGTTTTGTCATCAGATGGAAGCATTACTGTGCTGGGCCAGAATTACTCCAGTCTTTCCTACGCAGCCTTTGCATGCATTCAAGATGCTGGTAGCGACAGGACTACCGTCAATGGGTGGACGAGCTGGAAAACCAGAGACGGCAAGCTTCTCTCTCAACTCAGATCTGAATACATGAAGAAAAAGGAAAAAGAAGCAGAACAATCCTATGCGGGCGACGCTTGTCAGCGCGCCTGATCCGTGACGTTGGGTTGGAGAATGACATATGAATGACACCAGAAAACGTTGTCCAGTCTGTAAGCTTGATGGCCAGGAGATCTTGGCTCGGCAAGATGATGGTGACAAGGTGACCTATAAATGCCATCGCTGCGGTCAGTTTACTATTTCGCGAACCGTTGAAACAGTCATCGGCCGCTCAGCGAAATCCGCCCGCTTATCAGGTTGGTTGCGTGAACGGACAATGGCGGGCATTGAAATCCCGATGCTCACGAAAACGTTTATTGAGGAAGTCCTTCGCACGTTGCCAGACTACAAGCCCCTTGAGAAGCAACAAAAGCTACTGCGAGCAATCGAAGGTCTCACGGAATATCCTGGACAGGAAGTGATTTTGATTCCAGAACACGAAACAGCATTAGCGTGGGCAGAGAACGAAAAGGAATTTGAGTTCTACGTAAAGTCACTTATGGACCGTGGGTTCCTTGCCTTTATTAACCCGGAGGAACGAGCCTTTGGAGACCCTCTCTATTCACTTTATATAACATCCCACGGTTGGGAGTATCTTGAGACTGTACAATCGAATCAATTAGGGAAGTCCCAAGCATTCGTTGCAATGTCGTTCGATGCCGCGCTTCGTTCCGTCTATGATAACGCGATCGCGCCTGCCATCGAGGCCGCCGGTTATCGCCCGTATCGTGTTGATGCAACTGCCCACCTCGAACGCATCGACGTAAAGATAATTGCGGAGATACGGCAGTCACGGTTCCTTGTCGCAGACGTTACCCAGCAAAAGGCCGGCGTTTACTACGAAGCAGGATTCGCTCACGGCTCAGGTATACCGGTCATATGGTGTGTACGGAAAGATGACCTGCATAATGTTCACTTTGATACCCGGCAATATAACCACGTTCTGTGGGATACAGAGAAAGAGCTACGCGAGCAACTTGAGAACTTTATTCTCGCAACAATCGGAGCGCATACGACCCAACCAGCGCATCGACCGGACGCCGGGTAAAAAGCAGCCATGGGTAGATGACTGGCGCCGGTCATGCACGACGTTATGCAACAATAGTTAAGGAAGATTATTTAGATGCCTGAACCCACAATGATATGTCGATCAAAACTCTGTAACAGAGAGTTTTCAAAAAGAAAATTACGTTGTCCATACTGCAATGCAATAGGAATAGAAAATCTTTACAGATATATCAAATATGATGAGAGAGCGATTTCCATGTTAAGAGAGAACCAAATCTACTTTCCATCAGCACATAAACTGAATGATCCTTTCGAATTTCAATTTCACTTAAAAACATCCTCGGTTAATGGTATTCCTATTGATCAAGATTCATTGGTAACTGCCAAAGCTGATATGAAAAATTATGGAGTATTGGCGTTAAGTGAACTTAACAACAACATCCTCATGTGGTCACATTACGCAGATAGTCATCGTGGAATTTGTATTGAATTCGAGAGAACAGACACAAATGAGTTAGGAAAATGGGACTACTGCATACCTGTACAATATCAACAAGAGCTACCATCATTTAATTTACATGAACTTGGAGACTCCAAAGCAGTGACACAAGCATTATCAACAAAAGGAAAATATTGGGAGTATGAACAGGAATGGCGCATACTCACATATGAAAGTAACAAACATCATCCATTACCGGGTAAAATCACGGCAATTATATTCGGGTTGAATATGCCACAAAAGGAACGAGATTCAATAGTTTCCATGCTTGGTTATTCAGTCAAATATTTCGAGGCATTACGTAGCACAAGGTACTATGCTTTAGATATCAAACCAGTTTCAATTTAAATGGCATAACCAATGGCTGCACGCGGACTGCCAGGGCCGCACATCCATGCAAACTTGTCAGCACAACCTGGCCCTGGCAACCGGTGAGTCGTAACGTTAGCCAAAGAAGGAAAGATGTAATGAGAGCAACAGAAACCGATGTGCCTGACTCCATTCGTCCTTATTTAAACGAAATTGCGGAACGCTTATGGGCTGAGCGCGCTGCTGTTATGGTCGGCGCGGGCTTCAGCAAGAACGCGGGGCACATTTGGTCGTGGTTGCCACAAAGTTCGTTTGCCGAGTGGTTGCTCGCCGCAGACGCCGCGTGTTACCAAGGCGCAGATCAAGGTGCTGCGGCGGCAGGCGCGCCAGGCGGTTACGCTCGAAGAGCAGCATGAAATTCAGCAGCAAATACAGAAACTGGAAAAGCAGCAGCGCCGCCAGCGGCAGGAAATCTTCAAGGTCGAGGACGAGATCATGGAATAGCGAGATACACTTGTTGAATCTTTGGAAAAGAGGCTGTCCCAAAGCACCGGGACCGGTCATCTCTTTACTATTGGCTGGGCTATAGAATAGACTGATGAAAGCAATAAATAACATGGGACGGTTGTCACAATGAGCCATAAACACGAAAAACTGAAGACCTTACTCAAAGAGCTGTTCCAACTCGACCAGCCCGACCTGGACTTCGGCCTCTATCGCGTGATGCACGACAAGAGCGCCGAGGTGACGCAGTTCCTTGACAAGGACCTGCTGCCGCAGGTAAAGGCGGCGTTTGGCCAATACAAAACCGCCGACAAGGCTGAGATCGAGAAGGAGCTGGCCAAGGTCATTGCAGGCATCGAGGCCGCAGCCATGGACCCCGCTCAGTCGCCCAGGGTCAACGAGCTGCGCGCCCGGTTCAAGAGCGACGCGGTGGATGTGGCTGCGCTGGAGAGCGAGGTCTATGACCACCTCTACAGTTTTTTCCGCCGTTACTATTCCGAGGGTGACTTTCTTGCCAAGCGCGTCTACAAGCCGGGCGTCTACGCGATCCCCTACGAAGGCGAGGAAGTCACGCTGCATTGGGCTAACAAGGACCAGTACTACATCAAGACCAGCGAGTACCTGCGGGACTACACCTTCCGCCTGCGGCCGGATCCCCCTTCGACTGGCTCAGGGCAGGCTTATAAGCCGATGCGTGTGCATTTCCGGCTGGCGGACGCCGCCGAAGGCGAGCACGGCAACGTGAAGGCCGCCGAGGGCAAGGAGCGCATGTTCATCCTCGCGGCCTCCGGTACCCGCCCCAATATCGTTGAAGAAGACGGCGAAGAGGGCAAGGAACTGGTGATCCGTTTCGAGTACCGCCCGGCGACGCTCGCCGACTGGCCCGAGGACGCCCGCGACGGCAAAAGCAAGCCCCCGACACAGAAGGACCTGATCGCGTTTGCCGCCCGGCGCGTGCTCACGGTGGCCGCCGAGCAGGATGCAAACCCGCCCCTCCAGGCATGGGTGGCCGAGCTGGGCAAGCTGGATCCAACGGAAAAGGAAGCCGAGCGCACAGTTTTCACGAAGCACCTTAAGAAGTATTCCGACGTCAATAAGTTCGACTACTTCATCCACAAGTACCTGGGTGTCTTCCTGCGCCGGGAGCTGGACTTCTACATCAAGAACGAGGTGATGCATCTCGACGATGTGGAGAACGAGACGGTGCCGCGCGTCGAACAGTATCTCTCCAAGATCAAGGTCATCCGCCGGATCGCGGGCAAGATCATCGACTTTCTCGCCCAGATCGAGGACTTCCAGAAAAAGCTGTGGCTGAAGAAAAAGTTCGTCGTTGAGACGCAGTACTGTATCACACTCGGCTGCATTCCCGAGGCCTTCTATCCCGAGATTGCGGCCAACGAGGCACAGCACGCGGAATGGGTGAAGCTCAATGCGGTTGACGAGATCAAGGGCGATTTGGTGACGCAGGGGTACAGCAAGCCGCTCAAACCCGAGTTTCTGAAGGCCCATCCGACGCTGGTGATGGACACGCGGCACTTTGACATGGGCTTCACCGAACGACTGATCGAAGCGCTCGGCGATGTGGACGAGCAGATCGACGGCGTACTGTTTCACAGCGAGAACTTCCAGGCGCTATCGCTCATGCAGGCGCGGTACCGGGAGCAGGTGAAATGCGTTTACATCGATCCCCCGTACAACACCGGCGGCGATGGCTTTCCGTACCGGGATGACTATCAGCACTCTTCGTGGATCGCGATGGTGGAAGACCGGCTGATCCTGAATCGGCAGCTCCTGACACCTAATGGTGTTATCTTTGCGAGTATCGACGCGAACGAGAGAGTCCACCTTGAGTTCACTATGTCCGCCATATTTGGCCGCGACAATCGCGTCGAGGAGATCATCTGGGTCACCAACGCGACGAAGAATCAGTCGCCGACCTACTCCACCAATCATGAATACGTTGAGGTATTTGCCCGTGATATCGATAGCGCCAAACAGGAATTCCGAATGTTTCGCGAGCCGAAGCTTGGCTATGGCGAGTTTCAGGATCTAATTACTGAGCTAAACCCTAGCTATCCTCCTGTCCACGAGATCAAAAAGCGGATTCGTGGACTACTTAAAGAAAACAAGATAAGACTGAAAGATGCGAATGGGGATTCCGGTGATTCTGAAGAAGGAAATGAGGACTGGAAAGGTCTCCACAACTACACCCATGCGGAATATCGAGACAATGCAGGACGATACGTTCCCGAGAACCTCGCGAGGGAGGAGAAAGCAAGAATCTGGATTTGGACTGAATCTGACGGCTCAATGCCACAGGTGAAAGAAGATTCCCAAAAGGAGGATTTTCGCGACACTAATCATCCTGCCTTTCGGTTCTATCGACCTTTGCACCCAGTTACGAAAAAACCTTGTCCTCATCCAAAGACCGGTTGGCGTTGGCCCTATAAGCTTTACGGAAAGCAAAGCACCTCGTTCACAGAACTCGATGCGGACGAAAGAATAGCTTGGGGGGATACCGAGATAAAGGTCCCAAGAACAAAGAAATTCTTGCATGAAGCTGAAACCAACGTTGCAAAATCCGTAGTGCTCGACTTCTCCGATGGAGAGAAGGAGCTATACAACCTTTTTGGAAAGAGCCGAGCATTTTCGAATCCGAAACCGACGACTTTGGTCGCGCGTTTTGCACGGCAGACAACTTGGAACGCCGAATTCGTGCTCGACTTCTTTGGCGGCTCCGGCACGACTGGCCACGCCACCATTAATCTGAACCGCGAGGACGGTGGGCGGCGTAAGTTCATCCTCGTTGAGATGGGCGACCACTTCGACACGGTCCTCCTGCCTCGCATCAAAAAGGTCATCTTCACACCGGAGTGGAAGGACGGCAAGCCCAAGCGCCTGGCCACGCCCGAGGAAGCCGAACGTAGCCCGCACATTGTCAAGGTCGTCCGCCTCGAATCCTACGAAGACACTCTCAACAACCTGGAAACCCGCCGCACCGACAAACAGCAACTTCTGTTCGATGCCCCCGAGGCGCAAGGCGCGGACGGCCTCAAGGAGCAGTACCTCCTGCGCTACATACTCAACGTGGAGACACGCGGCAGCCAGTCGCTACTCAATGTGCAGGCGTTCACCGATCCCACGGCGTATAAGCTCAAGGTCAAGCGCCCCGGCTCGGACGAGTCCCGGGATGTCAACGTCGATTTACTGGAGACATTCAACTGGCTGATCGGCCTCACCGTCCGGCACATCGCCGCGCCGCAGATTTTCAGCGCCGTCTGCGAGCGTGATAGCGAGAAGCGCCTGCGCCTGAAGGGTCGCCTCAAGCAGGAGGCGGACGGTCCATACTGGTTCCGCACCGTCACCGGCGCCACACCCGACGGCCGCAAGACGCTTATCATCTGGCGCAAGCTCACCGGCGAGCCGGAGCAGGATAACCTGGTGCTCGACGAGTGGTTCCGCAAACACGCCTACTCCACGAAGGATGCGGACTTTGATCTGATCTATGTCAACGGCGGCAACAACCTGCCCAACGTCCGGCGTGACTATGAAACCTGGAAAGTGCAGCTGATCGAAGAGGAGTTCCAACGGCTGATGTTTGAAACGGAGGGCGCGTGATGGAAAGCAGGAAGCGCGAAAAGAAATTGACGGTATTATCCGCAAGGACGAGCTTACCGGCTGCGGTGGATGGCCTTTTCGCCAGGGTAACGGCGATCCTCGACCGGGCGCGTGGGAACGCGGTCCGCAGTGTCAATAGCGAAATGCTTTTGGCTTACTGGCACATCGGCAGGGAGATCGTCGAAGCTCTGCAGGGCGGCTCAGAGCGAGCTGAGTACGGCAGCACGCTGATCGAGACACTGGCGCAGCAGTTGACAAGACACTACGGCAAGGGCTTCTCCAGTACCAATCTTCGTTACTTTCGGACCTTCTATCAGGTCTACGCCGAGCGGACACCGGAGATTCGCCACATGGCATGTGGCGAATCCGGAGCTGACCTGGATGCCGTCGAGATTCGCCACACCCCATGTGGCGTATTGGACGATCTGACGTTGGCAGTCGAACACGCCGACCGAATTCGCGGGTTTTCGCCGCGGCTCGGCTGGTCACAATACAGGGCTCTGATGAACGTCGAGAATAAGGCCGCGCGCCTGTTCTACGAGATCGAAGCGGAAAAAGCCGCCTGGAGCGTGAGCCACCTGGAGCGCCAGATCCACACCCTACTGTTTGCGCGCTTGCTGAAGAGTCGGGACAAGGCAGGATTGCTCAATCTGGCGAACGAGGGTCAAGTAATCCGTAAGCCTACCGATGTCCTCAAGGATCCTTATGTTCTGGACTTTCTGGATCTTCCCGACGGTGTGCCGTTCCACGAATCAGATCTGGAAGAGGCCATTATCGGCAGTTTGCAGGAGTTTCTGCTTGAACTTGGCAAAGGCTTTGCCTTTGTGGCCAGACAGAAGCGACTGGCCTACGAAGACGAGCACTTCTATGTCGATCTCGTCTTTTACAACTGCATCCTCAAGTGCTATGTGCTGATAGACCTGAAGATTGGCAAGCTGACCCACCAGGATATCGGGCAGATGGACAGCTACGTGCGGTTGTTCGACGACCGGTTCACCACTGCGGGAGACAAGCCAACGATCGGGCTGATCCTGTGCGCCGCAAAGAACGAGGCTATCGCCAGGTACTCTGTTCTCAACGAGAGCAAGCGGATCTTTGCGGCCAAGTATGTAAAGATCCTACCCACTGAAGATGAATTGCAGCGTGAACTGCTACGCGAGCGACGTCAGATCGAGGCCAGTCGTAGAGCCGCCGACGAGGAGAAACGCTGATGCCGCGAGAACGCGTCAAAAAAAACCCGGCCGCGCCAGGCAGCCGGGCCAATAACCGGCCGCAGGCACCCTTCGCCTACAACTGGTGCTCAACCAGTGGTTGCTGTCGCTGTTCAACGTGAAGCGTTTCGAGGATCTGGCCGAGCACCTGCGCGACGAGAAGCTGGAAGGGCTCGACGAAAACAATATCTACTACTTTCATCATGCGCTCACGGCCCAGCTCTTCAACCTGACGCAGCTACCCACCGAACTGTTGCTGGAGTACGACCAGAACATCGTCGGGCATACGCTACGGTTAAACGAGCGGCGCATTACACGCGGCGAGCCGCCGATCCTCTGGAAGTACTTCCAGTACCTGACCCTGCTCTTCACCGAGATCTACCTCGATCGTTACTTCCGCGCGCCGAAGGCGTTGCGCGCGGCGCTGAACGCGCAGGTGGCCACTTACAATGCTGACAAGCCCGAGGCCGACCGGATTGCACCCTTCGACGAGGCGGCGGAGGCCTGGCCGCAACTCAACAAGTTGGCCTACTTGAGCGCCACCGGCAGCGGCAAGACACTCTTGATGCACGCCAATATCCTCCAGTACCAGCATTACCTGGAGAAGCATGGTCGGCGGCGCGAGCTGAACCGCATTTTGCTGCTCACGCCGAACGAGGGACTCTCCCAGCAGCACCTGCGCGAGTTCGAGATGGCGGGCATCGACGCGGAGCTGTTCAATAAGGATGGACGCGGTGTCTTCACCGGGCATGCGGTCGAGATTCTCGAAGTAACCAAGCTGCGCGAGGACATGGGCGACAAGACCATCGCCATCGACGCCTTCGAGGGCAACAATCTGGTACTGGTGGACGAGGGGCACCGCGGCGCCAGCGGCGGCGAGGACGGCGCCTGGATGAAAGCACGCAACGCGCTGTGCGAAAAGGGCTTCTCCTTCGAGTACTCGGCCACCTTCGGGCAGGCGGTCAAGGGCAAGCCCCGGCTCACCGAGCTGTACGCCAAGAGCATACTATTCGACTACTCGTACCGCTACTTTTACGGCGACGGCTTCGGCAAGGATTACCAGATCCTCAACCTGGACGAGGGTACGCAGCAGAACCACCTGGAACTGTATCTTGTGGCCTGTCTCCTGTCGTTCTTCCAGCAGCAGCGGTTATACCGCGAGCAGGGCGCGACCTTCCGGCCCTTCAACATCGGGAAGCCCTTATGGATCTTTGTCGGCGGGAGCGTGACGGCGACATTGGCCACGCGGGATGCTTCAGACATTGTGGAGATCATTCAATTCCTGGCTCGCTATGTGACAGACCGGCCGGGCAGCATCCTGCGGATCGAACGGGTACTGAATACGGGGCTCGAAACCGCGCAGGGCAGAAACCTTTTTGCCGGGCGCTTCACCTATCTCAACACCTGCGGACTCACACCGACGCAGGTCTTCGACGAGACGCTCGCGACGCTCTTCAACGCACCGGGCGGAGGCCAGCTTTATGTCGAAAACCTGAAGGGCGCGACCGGTGAAGTGGCGCTACGGTTGGGCGCCGAGAACGAGGCTTTCGGCGTCATCAACGTGGGCGACGATGCCAAGCTGGTGAAGCTGTGCGAGGAGAATGCCCTCGACACGGGCGAGCGTGAGTTCTCTGGGTCCCTCTTCCATGAAATCAACAAGCCACACTCGCCGGTGAACCTGTTGATCGGCTCGAAGAAGTTCACCGAGGGCTGGAGCAGTTGGCGCGTCTCTACAATGGGCCTGATGAATGTTGGCAAAGGAGAAGGTGCGCAGATCATCCAGCTCTTCGGACGCGGGGTACGGCTCAAGGGCTACGACCTGAGCCTCAAGCGCAGCGGCAAGACGCAGTTACCGGAAGGTGTCGAGCGGCCCAAGCACATCAGCGTACTGGAGACACTCGGCATCTTTGGCATCCATGCCGACTATATGGCACAGTTCCGTGACTTCCTTGAAGAGGAGGGCCTACCCACCAACGATGACCGCATCGAGTTCCTGCTGCCGGTCATCAAGAACCTGGGCACCCAGAAACTCAAGACCATCCGCCTCAAGAAGACAATCAACGGCGTGAGCACCGAGTTCGGAGACGCTTTTCGCAAGCTCGCGCCGGTGCCGACATTGGCCAAACCGGATCCGGCGCGCGAACCGACCACGGACTGGCTGCAGAAGAACCAGGTCGTGCTCAACTGGTACCCGAAGATCCAGGCGATGAAATCGGGTGGACTGGTGGGTGGCGACGCGGATGCCGCTCCCAACGAGACGCATCTGAGCGCCCGGCATGTGGCCTTTCTCGACCTCGACCGGCTCTACTTCGAGCTGGAACGCTTCAAGGCCGAGCGCGGCTGGTACAACCTGAACCTGACGCGGCAGGGGATCGAGGCGTTGCTCGCGGATATGAGCTGGTACCGCCTGTTGATTCCCGCCGCAGAGCTGGTCTGCGATTCATTCGAAAAGGTGCGGCTGTGGGAAGAAATCGCCGTCTCGCTGCTGAAGAAGTACACCGAGCGCTACTACACCTTCCGCAAACGCGAGTGGGAGCTGCCGCATCTGGAGTACCGCGATCTGGAGGGGGACGATCCGAATTTTCTGTGCCGGAAGGAATCACCGGATGATGGCTACTACCGCATCCTGATCGACCAATCGCAGGAGGAGGTCGTCGCGAAGCTCGAGGAACTCAAGGCCGCAATCGAGAAGGGCGACCTCAAGCCTTGGGAGTTCCGGGGCATGAAGGCCATCTGGTTCGGCAAGCACCTTTACCAGCCACTGCTCTATCTGGACTCGAACATCGTCGAAATCAGCCCGGCGCCGCTGAATAAGGGCGAGCGCCAGTTTGTCGAGGATCTCAAGGTTTTCCATGAGGGAAACACCGACTTCTTCAAGACCAAAGAACTCTACCTGCTGCGCAACCTGAGCAAGGGGCGAGGCGTCGGCTTCTTCGAGGCCGGCAACTTCCACCCCGACTTCATCCTGTGGTTGCTCGTGGACGGTCAGCAGCAAGTGATTTTTGTGGACCCCAAAAGCATCCGCCAACTCAGGTGGGACGACCCCAAAATCCAGTTCCACGAAACCATCAAGGAGATCGAGCAGCGCCTCGGCGATGCCAATGTGCGCTTGCAGTCATTCATCGTTTCGAACACGCCTTCGTACACGATGAGGATGCAGTGGAACATGGAAAAGAGCGAGATGCAAAAGCGGCACATCCTCTTTCAGGAGGAGGACAGGGACAGCTATATCAGGAGCATGTTGGATTTGGCAGGTGCCGGGTTAATTGTTAGTTGCTGAGCCTGTACCGGCACATTGCATTGGCCAGACGATTGTGACGTTGCAGCAGGCGCAAGGCTGGGGTGGCGCTGTGCGCACTTTGAAGTTTCTCGCACAGCCTGTGGGACAATTGCCATAGGGACATCTCCGCACGATTATTGGCAAAATTAAAGAGATCGAGTAAGTGAACACATAAAACACATTTTTGAAGAAGGCTAACTGAACGAAACAGCAGTTGTTCGGAAATTCCGAACAACTGCCCCTGACGGAAAAATTATAATATAGCCTTCTACAACTCGATCCGGGTAAATAAAGCATGGGCAGGAATTAGACAATGAGGATGAAAAATTATGCGTAGCAGCGAGATAATAATTCGTAAACAGTTTGTTACGGAAATTAAAACCATCATCGGCCATGCCCGCGAAAGCGCCATTCGCAGTGTTGATCTTCAGCGGGTACAAATGTATTGGCACATTGGCCAACGTATTTTTGAAGAAGAACAGCAAGGTAAGGAACGCGCCGAGTATGGAACCTACCTGATCAAGAATCTGGCAAAAGAGCTGGAACCGGAGTATGGGAGCGGCTTTTCGGTAAGGATTTTAGAGATAAGTCGCCAGTTTTACAGAACCTATCCAATTGCGAACACACTGTATTCGCAATTGAACTGGAGCCAATACCGTCTGCTGGTGAGTATCGAAAACGCCGATAAACGGGAGTATTACCAGAATGAATCCGTAAAAAATGCCTGGACGAAGAATTAAAGAGCGAGCTGAAACATTACAAAGATAATTGTAGTAACTAAAAAAACTGAAAAAACTGGGGACATTCCCCGTATAGATCGCTTTCCTTTGAAACGAATTGGAACTGCATAACCGCTAAGGGGTAAATCTTATCTGCTGGTTCGGGCAAGACAACTTTTGTCCGGCGTTTTCTTCCCTATTATACAGATTGCATTAATTTCGTGAACGCTGATTTGATCGCTGCCGGCCTTTCTCCTTTTTCACCGGAAGTAGCCGCCATCAAAGCCGGAATGATCATGCTGGACCAGATACAAGAACATATCAAAGCGGGCCGCCGGAGTGCGATTGACCAATTCGCCCTAAAGCGCTCCGAGATCGCGCAGAATCTTTTCCAACGTTTTTCTTTCCTCGGCATTCAACTGCTTCTGGGGCGGCACGGGTGGACCAACGGGAAATCCCTGCATCTCCAAACCCGCCTTTACGCAGGCCGAGAGGGTGAAACGCTGGAAGGCCAGGTTGAGCGGCCACTGCTTGATCTGCAGGAGCGCCGCTTCGTCCCAGCGCTTCTGCCTTGCCGTTTCGTACAGCTCAATGCTTTGTTTGGGGATCACGCAGGCGGGGCCGGACATCCAGCCGACGCCGCCGATCAGGAACATGAACAGGGGAACGGAAGAAGTATCGCTGAAAATTTTGATCCGGCTGCCAAGGGTTGACACAAGAGAGACGAGCTTGCCCACATTCCCGGAGGCATCCTTCAGGTACTGGATGTTTGGCTCTTCGGCAAGCTGTCGCAACGCCTCTACGGTGAAGTCCCAGGTCTGAAACTTCGGATTCGTATAGAGGACAATGGGGCAGGATACCGAACGGGCGACGGCGCGGAAATGTCCGACAACCTGGGCGTCGGCCAGCGGGAAGTAACTGGGCATCATGGTGAGAATGCCGTCCACTCCCAGCTTTTCGACTTCCTCAGCTTCCTGGATGGCTCCCTGAGTAGAAGTGCTGCAAATTCCCGCGACGACGGGGACTCGTCCGGCCGTTGCGCTCATAACGACCTCTACGGTTCGCTTTCTTGTTGCCCAGTCAAGGTAAGGCGCCTCGCCGGTGCTGCCCAGCGGTGTGACGCCATGAACCCCCTGGCGGATGAGGTGATCGACGAGATCGGCAAGAACCTGTTCCTTGAGCCTTCCCTGTTCATCCAAGGGCGTGACAAGATAGGGAAAAATTCCGAAAAATTCCTTGTTTGCCATGTTGTTAATCCTCCAAGATATCGTTATGTTAGAAGTTCGTTTGCGTCCGCTATCTTTTCCATGTTCATCACCCTGTCGGCAATCCGGTCCGCCTGCTTTTCGGAGAGTATTCCGTCAGTCAGGCTCTTGAATTTGGCGATCAGCTCGGAAGCCGTCAGGGGGTTTTCCGGATCCCCTTTGGGATACTCATTTTCAGCCCTCAATTGGCGGCCGTCGGCAAGCGCGATCGTCACACTGGCGGGCCACTTGCGCGGATAGACCTTTGTCAGCCCGGGATCCACCGTAAAACTGACCTTAGCCATCAGTGCCTGCAAATCCGCATCGCCCAGCCTCTCTTCGGTGAAGTCGCCCAGTCGGACGTGGCCGTAAGCCAGTGCCGTCGCGATACAGAAAGGCAGATTGAATTTTGCCAGGTACGGTGATTTCGGCTCGATTTCTCCCAAGAGGTCGATTGCCGCCTGATAAACGCGGACGCGGACAGCCGCTACTTCCGAAGGCTTAAAGGTCCTGGCTTGCGTGGCCTGAAGCACGGCATCGATGGCGGAATGGGTATGTCCGCAGGAGGCATAATACTTCAAGGAATTGCGGTCGCTGTGAAAGACCTCTCCCAGGCCGTCGGTGCACTTGTTCACAGCGAAATTCTTCGAGGTGGCAACGAAAAATCCTTTTCCCCCTTCCAGGATCTTCCGGGCGCCGGTGAATCCCTCCCTGGCCAGGAGCGCCGCCAGCATTCCGTTCAGCGCTGCCTTGCCGGCGTGGAGCTGTTTGCTCATCGCATTATCCGCAAGAAACTCCCATAGCCCCGCCGCTTGCGTTCCCGCGGAACCCATTGCCCAGACGAACTGCTCCTCGTTCAGGGAAAGCAATTTCGCCGCTGCTGCCGCTGCCCCGTAGGTTCCGCAGGTTGAAGTCGTGTGCCAATAATTATAATGATCCGTGCCGACGGCAAGGGCCACTCTGATGCCGATCTCATAACCGACGGAAGCCGCGACGATCAGCTCCTGGCCCGAGGCGTGCTGCCGTTCTCCCAAGGCAAGAACCACGGGAAGAATGACACAGGCCGGATGAAGAATGGATTCCCGATGCAGATCATCCATCTCTACTACATGCGAGGAAGCGCCGTTGACCAAAGCCGCCAATAGACAGCTTGTCTTTTTTGCGTCGGGAATAGACGTGGATTCGGGATGGCCGCCGAGGCTGCCTGCAACTTTCCTGATCATTCTGACCGACGGCAGTTCCCCGCCCGCATGGGCCGACCCCAGCCAGTCCAGGATGTACCCCTTCATGTTGGCGATATGTGCCCCGCTCAGCTCTTCGAAACGAAGATCGCACGAAAATTTCGCGAATTGGCTGGAAATAATCTCTTCCGACATGACTCTCCTCCTTTTTGCCCATAAACCCCCATGCCCGTGGAGCACAACGAAGCATGAAAATCCCCCCTTGCCCCCCTTTGGCAAAGGGGGGATGGGGGGATTTTCATGCAAATAACAAGTCGGCGGATGCACTTACACAAGCCCCATCCTTGTTAATCGCCTACCCGATCGTTCCCGCTGCCTTCATGGTCTGAATTTCGCCGTCAGCATAACCCAATCCCTTCAATATCTCTTCCGATTGTTCCCCTAACTTGGGCGCCGCCCTGGTGATCTCGGCTTTGGTTTGGGACAGTTTAATCGGATTGTTCAATACCTTTATCGGGCCGTATTCAGGATGGTCCCAGTCCACAAAGAATTCATTGGCTGCGGCCTGGCTGTCGCGGGTGACTTCCAGCGGTGTCGTTACGGGGGACCAGACGATCTTGGTCTTGCTTAAAATATCTATCCATTCGCGGTATGTTCTGCTCCGGAATATCCCGTCGAGAATATTCACGAGTTCCCCCGCCCGTTTAAATCGTTCATCGTAGGTGGCAAAGCGGAGATCATTTTCCAGTTCCGGATGGTTGATCGCGGCGCAGAAGCCGGGCCAGTAATGCTGGGCGTTGGTCATTCCCAGCATGATCCAGCGGTGATCGCTCGTTTCATAGACATTGCGAATCGGATTGCCCATCTCTTTGCGCTGGGGCCGCACCGCGTCCTCGCCGGTGATCAGACAGCCGGCGATATCAAATCCCAGCGCCCAGACGGCTGTATTATAAAGGGATATCTCCAGTTCCTGGGCCACCCCGGTTTTCTCCCGGATATAGAGGGCGGACATGATGCCGGCCAGCAGACTCATCGCCGTGATGCTGTCGCCGTAGCCAGGCCGGGAAATATTGGGCGCGACCCCCACATCATGCATCAAATCCATGACGCCGCTGCGCGCCCAGAAGGCGACGGAGTCGTACCCGCCGGTGTTTTTCTCAGGGCCGCGTTGGCCGTATCCTGTGAGATTCGCATAGATAATCCGGGGATTGATTTTTGAGAGAATCTCATACGTGAGGTGAAACTTCTCCATCTCATACGGCCGCAGGTTGTTCAGAAAAACGTCGGCGGTCGCCGCCAGTTTATGCAAAACGGTCTGGCCTTCCGGGGTTCCCATATTCAGGGCCAGGCTTTTTTTGTTTCGATCGGTATGTTCCCAGTAATAATTGACGGGATGGGCTTTCGCAAATCCCGACATCCCCTGTCCCAGGGCGTGCCGCCAGTTATCCCCCTTGCCGGGCGGTTCAACGTGAATGACCTCGGCGCCCCAGCTTCCCATCAGCATGCCGACGATCGGCACGGCAACGGCGCCCCCCACTTCAATAACCCTGATTCCCTTCAGTTCTCCGGCCATGATCATAACCCCCATTGCTTGAATTTTTATGTTTTATCCCGGCTACTTGAGTGCGGACTTGGGGATGAAGGCATATCCCCGCATAAGACAGCGGGCCGTTCGGTCCACGGTCGCCCTCTTCAGCACAAAGCCGCCTTTTTGACGGATCACCTTTCCTTCCGGGGCGATCACGCCGGCCGGATGCCCGATGCGCACTTCGCCGCGGGCGACAACCTCCTTGCGAGCAAGCTGGTTGACAATCGTTCCCGGGATCATCGCGGCCGCGACGGTGCAGACGGTGCCTGTCACGGGGTAGGTTCTGTGCATCTTTTGCATGAACAGCAAACGGACGACGATATCCACAGACTTTTCCGAAACCACCTTGCCCGTTGTCCAATTTGTGTAGTTCATTGGCGGTGCACACAAGGCGATAAACGGGCTGTAAGGAACCTCGCTGGTCGCCTTCCGCCAGTCTTTGCAAAGACCCATTGTCTGGGCGGCGACACTGCGGATTTTTTCGATGCGTTTGAGGAGTTTTGCGTCTGAGTCAATTTCAAGGGGCGTTTCGCTGCCCTTGAGACCCAGGGCCTCCGCCCTGAGAAAGACCGTAGGGATCGCCGCATCTACGAGCGATGCCTCAACGTCGTCCTCCCCTTCGACCGCGAGCGTATCCTTTACCCTGCCCGTCGGCAGCAGTTTGCCGGTGAGGGACCCTGCGCTGTCTGCCCAGTCCAAAATGATCTTGGCGCCGGTTCCCGGCACGCCGTCGATTTTATGCTTCCCCTCAACCTCAGCGCGATTGCCCCTTACCGGGACTTCTGCGATGATCACCTTGCCGGTGTTGACCTGATGGATTCGCACACGGGTGAGCGGCGCCACTGCCTTTACCAGCCCTTCGTCGATGGCAAACGGGCCCACTGCCGAGGAGATGTTGCCGCAATTGGATATCCAGTCGATCATGGGCGCGGCCATGCTGACCTGGCCGAAGAGGTAGTCCACATCGCAGTCCGGGCGCGTGGAGGGGCCAATTACCGCGACCTTGCTGGTGAGCAGCTCCGCCCCTCCCAAGCCATCGATTTCCCGGAAGTCGGGGGTGCCGAAGACCCGTCTGATCACCTTGTCCCGCAGACCCGGCTCCTGCGGCAGGTCGCTTAAGTGAAAGAAAATGCCCTTGCTTGTTCCCCCGCGCATGATGGCGCAGCGAACCATTTCCTGAATTTCCATTTTATACACCTCTTTATATGCAAATCCCCCCATCCCCCCTTTGCCAAAGGGGGGCAAGGGGGGATTTTCATGCTTCGTTGTGCCCCACGAGTATGGGGGTTTGTAAGAACAGGTTCGGGTCATTACTTCTCAAAACAGTAAGAACAATGCGATTGCTGAAGGTGACATATAATGTCTGGATAAATATTTCTCAACCATTTATTTTGTCTTTCTGTGCTTCACGTCAATTGCAAGGTTATCGTAAAGCAGATGACCAGGCGCCTGCTTCGGGCATCAACTCTGGGCGGGGGTGCTAAAAAAATGCCCACCTTCCCCTTGAGGGCAGGCTATGCTGAGAAAAAAATGCGCGCATGCCTATGGCCGCTACCATTAAACTCCTTTTTCACCTAATTAATCGGTTTTAATAACAGCGTTTTACGGATGTTTTCCGTTTATGTTTGCCTTCTGGCACAACTGTTGCTTTTCAGGGGAGCAAGAAGGGAAAGGAGGCGTTGCCTTGGAAAACAAAAATTGCGAAAAATGCGGAAAAGAGATTTCCGGTGCGGGCGAGGTTTTGTGTCCCGAATGCAAGGAAGGGGTCAGACGGAAAAGCGGCAGGCGCTTATGGTATTCAGGGATTGCCGTTGTACTGCTGCTGCTTGCCGGAGCGGGTTTTCTGTACGCGGAAAAACAGGCGTGGGAATTTTCGTGGGACGTAGTGCTCGGAAGGCCGGCGGCGGTGGTGAATGGGGAGTCGATCTCCCGGTCCGAGGCGCGCTCGAAGCTTAATGTCAGCAGACTCATGCTGGAAAAAGAGTACGGAAAAGGGTTGTTTGCCGGTGAGCAGGGCAGAGCGCTCTTGGGACGTCTGGAACGCGACGTCTTGGAGAAGATGGTGGAAGAAAGGCTGGTGGCGCGTGAGGCAAGCCGCTTGAAGATAAAGGTGGGCGATGACCTGGTTCAACAGGAGATCAAGCGGATAGAGAAGATCGGCCGGGAGATTTACGGGAATGACGATAATTTTCAGGCCAGCCTTAAGGAGGATGGCATCTCTCAGGAATACCTGGTGGGGCAAGTCCGGAACCTTCTCCTTTTTCAGGAGGTCAAAAAGGCAAAAGCTCCGCCGCAAGCCGATTCCGAAGCCTATTTTGCCGAGTGGCTGACCCAGGACAGAAAGGCAGCCAAGGTGGCCTTTAATCAAACCGTTCCTCCGGCGCCGTCGTTAGCCCAGGGAGAGGAGTCGTGCTGCGGCGCCGGTGGAGGCAGCAGCGCCGGAGTGGGCGGCTGTGGAACGAAGCAGGCGCCCGGCGCTCTGGATCCAAAGTTGCAGAGCACGGCCAGCGTCGCGGCTCTCGATGCTTATCGGGGGACCCATCCCGCCGAGCAGGGGTTGGAGGCAAAGGTTACCGATTACGGCTGTCATGTCCAGGTGGACATCGAAAAGGGTGGAAAAATAGTTGCATCCTATTCCTATAGAGACGGAAAAGTATCTGAAATATAACAAGAAGGAGAGGGTGATGAAGGAAAATAAAGCAGAAGTGTTGAAGGGCAATGAGTCGAAACGGGAAAAACTTTTAAAAACAGAGAAGAAGTTCCCCTTCGTGAAGATAATCGTGATTTTACTGGCGGTAACCATTCCGCTGGCTTGGTTCATATTGAGGAGCGGCTCTGAGGCTGGCGCTGTCAGCGCCACCGGAACTCAGGTTACGCAAAAGGTCAACTACAGTGGTCAGAATATTCGCATGACGACGGTGGACGCGGTTTCCGGCAGCGGTTCCATCGAAATACCCGCGGATATCGTAAAGGACAAGAAGATCGTTTACTTTGAATACAGCAAGGGGGGAAAAAAGGCGCCCCTCATGGCCTACATCACCCCCTCGGGAAAGCTTGTGACCGCGATCAGCATGTGCGAACCCTGCCGCTCCACGAAATTCCATATCGAAGGCGATGAGATGGTCTGCAACGCCTGCGGCACGCGCTGGACTTTGGAAAAATTGCAGGGCGTAAGCGGCGGTTGCCTGGCCTATCCTCCAGACGTTGTGGCCCATACCCTCGAAGGCGGCAAGGTAAAGATACAAGATACAATCATCCTGGGCTGGAAACCGAGGGTATAACTCAAACGGAGGAAGCAGATGCGTTTGCACAATATTTCGCTCAATAACCTGCGGCGCCGCCGGGGCAAGACGATTTTCCTCGTCATCGGGCTTTTGATCGGCGTAACCACCGTTGTGGCGCTGCTTGCCTTGACCGGCGCGATGGAAAACGACATCGGCAAAAAGCTCGATGAACTGGGGGCGAATATCCTGATCACGCCCAAATCCCGCGATCTGGCACTGAACTACGGGGGGATTCAACTTTCCGGGCTGTCCCTCGATGTGCAGCCTCTTAAGCAGGCCGATCTTGCTCGCATCCCATCGATCAAGAACAATGAAAACATCAGCATTGTCGCCCCCAAGCTTATCGCCGCGACGCGGGTCAAGCAAAAGGATGTCTTGCTCTCGGGGATCGTATTCAAGGAGGAACTGCGGCTGAAGAAGTGGTGGAAGATTGCGCCCAAAAAGATTCCGGGCGCTGTTTCAGAGACAAAGAGTGGCGGCAAGGCAGAAATGGGGGAAATGGCTGTTGCCGGGAGCGGCGGCAAGAGTGCCTTCGGGCTTGTCCCTTCCCTGACGGACCGGGACCTCCTGGTTGGGGCCACCGCGGCAGAGCACCTGCAGCTCAGTGAAGGAGATGCCGTTGATATTCAGGGTGAGGCGTTTGCGGTGCGGGGAATCCTGGAAGAGATGGGATCGCAGGATGACGCGCTGATTTTCGCCGATTTGGGACGGGTGCAGAAAACGCTCAAGCGGTCGGGGGAAATCTCCCTGGTGGAAGTGGCCGCCTTCTGCAATACCTGTCCGATCGAGGAGATGGTGGCGCAGCTTTCCGCCGCCCTGCCGGGGGCGAAGGTGACGGCCGTCAAACAGGCGGTGGAGTCGCGCCTTGAAACGGTGCGTCATTTCAAACGCTTTTCGCTGGGGATTTCGGCGGTGGTGATGTTCATCGGTTCGCTGATCGTTTTTACCACGATGATGGCATCGGTAAACGAGCGGACGCGGGAGATCGGGATCTTTCGCGCCATCGGTTTCCGCAAGACTCACATTGCGCGGATCATCCTCCTGGAGGCCTTGGTGGTCGGTTTCCTGGCGGGTATTTTGGGCTATCTTGCGGGGCTGGGCGTATCGCGGCTGACGCTGCCCTTTTTTCTCCCCGGGCAGGGGATCGCGATCCCGTGGGATTTGCGCGTGGCCCTCGGCGCCACTGGTCTTTCCATCCTGCTGGGGCTTGCGGCCAGCGTCTATCCGGCGCTGAGGGCCGCACAGCTCGACCCGGCCGAATCACTGCGGGCAATATAGCGGAGGAGAACAGGCATGAGTCTGATTGAACTAAAAAATGTACGCAAGTTTTACGAAAGCGAAGGGGAAAACGTCGCCGCACTGCAGGAACTGACCGCAAGCGTGGAGTCGGGTGATTTTGTCGCGATCATGGGCCCTTCCGGTTCGGGGAAGAGCACCCTCCTCAATATCCTGGGAGGGCTCAGCCATCCCAGTGCGGGTAATTATATTGTGGACGGGATCGACATCTACGGCCTGCCCAACGAGAAACTGGCCGATTTCCGCAGGGAGTATATCGGGTTCGTCTTCCAGTCCTTTCAACTGATCCCCTATCTGACGGTTCTGGAGAACGTGATGCTGCCGCTGACCATTATTCGCGGTTCGAACGGCTGGCAGAAAGAGGCGGCCTGCCAGGTGCTGGAAAAGGTGGGACTGGGGGCAAAGGAGCGACGCCTTCCGAATCAACTCTCCGGGGGGGAGCAGGAACGGGTGGCGATCGCCCGGGCGCTGGTCAACCATCCTCCGATTATCCTGGCCGACGAACCGACGGGAAATCTCGATTCCGCGACGGGCGACGAGATTATGGCGCTCTTGGGCGACCTCAATGCCGAAGGTCAGACGATCATCATGGTGACGCACAATCCGGAGAATGCCGCCTCGGCCCGGGAAGTTATCCGGCTCAAGGACGGCAAAATTCAAGGCTGATCGAAAGGAGCGACAAAAGCAGATGAAATATTTTCTGATATCGTTTACCCTCTTTCTGGGGATCCTCTCCGCGTTTCCCGCGCCTGCGCTTGCAAGCGACGGTAAATCCGCGGAAGCTCTATTGGCAGATGTCGATGTCGCCCGGGCTTTGGCCATCGCCAACGAATGGAAGTGGTCCCAAAAGGAGATCAAAAGCTTAGTGAATTCCCGCGAGGTGGTATTTCAATTCCCCGACGGGAAGGTGAAAAAGATTCCGCTTCCGGAGGATAAAATGGTCGTCGCTTTGGCGCCGTATATCCAGAAGACGCATACGTGAATGACTCACTATTTCTCCTCCTGTCAGGGGGAGTTGACCGAGCAGATATTTTTTGTAAAGGCCGTGGATGAGGACGGAAATGTTCTGGTCGATGGTGTGATGACCACCCTGAAAAACGGCTTTATGGAACTCTGGCTGCCGAGAAATCGCCGGATCAGCCTGGAGGTCAAGAGAGGCGATCTGACCGCCCAAGGCGTGATTGAAACCTTTCCGGACAGCAAGACCTGTGTAACCACGTTGCAATTGCAGTAATAAAAGGGAACGATATGAGCGGAAAGATTAAGATTTTCATGGCAGCGCTGGTTGTGGCAGTCGCGGCTGCATGGATAGTTGTAGCGGCGCCGGGGTGGTTTGCCAATCAACGCGCGACTGTGGCTGATGAGGTGCGGGGAGAACCGGCGCCGGATTTTGTGTTGAAGGATCTCGCCGGCAGTTCCTTCCGACTGAGCGAGCAACGGGGAAAGCCAGTGCTGCTCGTCTTCGGCACGACCTGGTGCCCCGCCTGTCGAGAGGAGATCCCCCATCTGAAGGAGATATATGCCCGCTACGCCAAGCGCGGACTGGTTGTCGTTAATATCGACATTCGGGAATCCCGTGACAAGGCTTCCAGCTATGCGGAGAAAAACAATCTTCCCTACCGGCTGTTGCTCGATGAAGACGGCGCCGTCGCTGAGAGTTACGGCATCCGGGGCGTTCCTTCCCTGATTCTGCTCGACGATGCCGGCAGAGTAGCCGGAGGGCAGGGTGTTATCGATCAGTCGCTGGCGAATATGTTTAAGCCCAAGTCGTCTCTCTAACGAGGGATGAAAGACCGCCCTGTCTGCAAATATTTTGCCCGCCCATAAAAATGTTGTCATCCGTGACATAATGTAATAAAAGAAGACCTCAAAGACATATTCCAGTTCAAATTAGATATGTAAGAACAGACCGACGGCGCCATCGTTGTCGGCAAGAGCAGGTTTCAATATTCAGCCGCTTTCAGCGCGAACTTATTCAATACCGTATTCAGCTTTAATAAACAGGAGAAGACCATGAGAGATATCAATATCAGTGAGATAGTTTCAACGGTGAAAACTTTACTGATAGATGCAAATTACCATTTGGGGCAGGATATTGTGGCCGCTTTTGAGCGGGGGATTGCCAGCGATGAATCGCCCGTCGCCAGGGAAGTTCTCACGGAACTTAAGGAAAACGCCAGGATTGCCGCAGAAGGCGAATATCCGCTTTGCCAGGATACGGGTCTCGCCGTCCTGTTCGTCGATATTGGTCAGGATGTTCACGTTGTGGGCGGGAACATCAAAGACGCCTTCAACGAAGGCGTGAGGCAGGCCTACAAAGACGGATATTTGCGAAAATCGTCCTGCGATCCCTTTACCAGAAAAAATACGGGGGACAACACCCCGGCCATCATCCACTACGACATTGTCCCCGGAGAAAAGATCAAAATCATGGCCGTTCCGAAGGGCGGCGGGGCGGAGAACATGAGCCGCGTCCAGATGCTGACCCCCTCGGCGGGCGTTGAAGGGATAAAGGATTACATCGTCAACCGGATCAGGGAATCCGGTTCCAACCCCTGTCCGCCCGTAATTGTCGGCGTGGGGATCGGCGGAACGTTTGAGAGAACGGCCATCCTGGCCAAGAAGGCATTGCTGCGCAAGGTGGGTGAGCGCAATCCCGATCCCGGGATCGCCGCGATCGAGCGGGAGGTGCTGGAGCTGATCAATAAACTCGGGACAGGACCTATGGGTTATGGCGGCACGACCACGGCGCTCGAGGTTTTCTTCGAGGTTGAACCATGCCATATCGCCAGCCTCCCGCTGGCGGTGAATGTTCAGTGTCATCAAAACAGGCATAAGGAAGCAACTATCTAAGGGAGGAAGAGCATGGCAAACGAAATTCGGCTGAAA
>JALNYO010000043.1 GCA_023229765.1 Syntrophales bacterium
AGCTTTTTCCTCTCTGAACCGGAAAAGAGCAGCGCCTCCGTATCGCACTCCAGTTCCAGAGCGGTGTACTTGTCCAGGTTGGGAACTATGCTTGCCATTTTCTTGATATAGGTAATCGTTTCCGGAGATCTTTTGGCAAGTTCCGCGGCCGTCGCTGCCGTTTCCGCCATCAATTTTTCCGGAGGCACAACCCTGTTTACCAAACCAATCCGCAACGCCTCCTTGGCGCCGATTGGCTCGCCCAGCATCGTAAGTTCCTTGGCCTTGGCCATTCCCACGAGCCGGCGTAGCGGGTCAAAAAGGGGATTTAACCCGAACTTAAGCTCGGGATGGCCGAAAATCGCACTTTCCGAGGCGATGATCAGATCGCAAACCGTGATCAGATTGAAGCCTCCCCCCAGAGCCACGCCGCCTACAGCGGCAATGACCGGTTTGGGAAAGGAGTATATCTTCTTCAGAGTCCTGAAAATTGAATTAAAATATTGTTTTATTTCCGCATCCGGTATGACCGACAGCTCTTTGAGATCCACTCCCGCTGAAAAAACATAATCGCCGCCAGTGAGAACAACAACATTCACATCCCTGTCTTCCTCAAGGAGAATGAAGCAATCCTCCAAATCCTTGCGCATCTCTTGAGAAAGCGCATTCAACTCCGCCGGCCTGTTCAGCTTTACGATTGCATACCCTGCATTTTTTTCTACAAGAATTGTCTTAAAGATCATGAGGGCCTCTGTCTCTTTACTGCAACAGATATAAAGCTCCTGTCGAATCTGCCTTATTCCCGCTGACAGCTTCAACCAGACTTGATGCCATGCTCCCGGATAAATAATTCAGGAAGCCCACCTTCTTTTTCGCACCATGAACTATTTCCGGTTTTCCTTCCAGGCCGGCGAGTCGCCCGGCGAGCATAACTGCATCCTGAAAGCTGCCAAGGCCGTCAACAAGCCTGCGTTCTTTTGCCTGTCTTCCTGAAAATACACGTCCATCGGCAATTTGGCGCACTTCTTCCAGGGAAATCTTGCGATTTTTGGCAATAACCTGCACAAACTGATCGTAAATATCGTCAACAATTCCCTGGATAAGGGTCTGCTCTTCCGCCGTCATTTTTCTTGTCGGCGATCCGATATCCTTGAATTTTCCGCTTTTTATCACATGGGAGCTGACCCCGATCTTCTTCATCAACTCCTCCACGTTCGCGTAATGCATGACCGCGGAAATACTTCCCGTTATTGTCCCCGGATTGGCGAGAATGCGATCCGCGGCCACGGCGATCAGGTATCCGCCAGAGGCCGCAACCGCTCCCATTGACACTACAACCTTCTTCTTTTTTTTGAGTTCGAGAACCGCCTGATAGATCTCCTGAGATGGGGCTACCCCACCGCCGGGAGAATTAATCCTCAGGACGACGGCGCGAACCCTTTGATCGTCGGCAAATTCCTGCAGTTGTTCAACGATCTCCTCGGAATCGCTGATAATCCCCTCAATCGGCACGACCCCTACCTGACCCTTTAAAGAAAATGAATGCCGGCCAGCGGCAAAAATCCCCAATCCATAAACGAGGACGACCGAGGCGAGTCCTATACACGCCAGCAAAACCACTCCCAATATAACCGGGTGCTTTCTCATATATCAAAGGGCTTTTCGAGAGCTAATTATCTGTATCAACGATCTTTATATCAGCAAGCGCCTGACTGAGACTCGAGCCGATATTCTCCTGATTGTTTATATATTGATTGGCCTGTTTACCCTCAGAGCCCTTTGTCGAACTTGCCCCTGTTTCCAGATCCTTTATGCTCAGACGGATCTTTCTGCTTTTCGGATCTACATTTTTGACAACGGCCGAAACGACATCGCCAACGGAGAACAGCTCGGAAGAGGATTTTACCCTTTTGGAACTGAGTTCAGAGATGTGGACAAGCCCCTCCATCCCCTCCTCGATCTCAACAAAGACACCAAATTCAGTAATATTGGTGACCTTGCCGTTTACGATCGAGCCCGGCAGATACTTCTCGCTCAACTCTTCCCAGGGATTCTTTTCAATCTGCTTTAGTCCCAGAGAAAATTTCTCATGCTCGACATCGATGTTGAGCACCATCGCCTCAATAGTCTGACCCTTCTTGTAAATCTCGGCAGGTTGCTTTACCCGCTGCTTCCAGGAGATATCGGACAGGTGAATAAGTCCGTCAACCCCCTCTTCCACTCCGACAAAAATTCCGAAATTGGTAATATTCCTGATCACACCGGTAACGATGCTTCCCTCGGGATATCTCTCTTTGAGGGCTTCCCAGGGGTTCGCGGTTATCTGCTTCAAACCAAGGGAAATACGTTTGGTGTCGGTATTGATGTTAAGAACCATCACATTTATTACCTGCCCTATCGCCAATACCTTGGAGGGGTGCTTTACCTCCCTTGTCCAGAACATCTCCGACACGTGGATCAACCCCTCAACGCCTGGCTCGAGCTCAACAAAAACGCCGTAATCGGTAATGTTTACCACCCTTCCCTCAACAACAGCGCTTACCGGATACTTTTCCTTAATCGTTTCCCAGGGGTTTTCGGTCAACTGTTTGAGGCCAAGCGCCACGCGCTCCTTCTCCCGGTCAAAGGAGAGAATCTTTACCCTGATCCTTTCCCCCTTGGAAAAGTGGTCGGCGGGACGGGTTATCCTGCCCCAGGAAATGTCGGTCACATGCAGCAGACCGTCTATTCCGCCCAGGTCGATGAAAAGACCATAGTCGGTTATGTTTTTGATCACGCCCTCGACAATCTTGCCCTCTTCGATATTCAGGAGGGTTTCAACCTTCTCCGCCTCCCGGTCTTTTTCCAGGATCGACCTCCTGGAAAGAACGACATTGTTGCGCTTGCGATCGTACTTTAAAATATTAAACTCTAATGTCTGGCCAACATAGCGGTCGAGATCCCGGACTGGACGAACATCAACCTGCGAACCAGGCAGGAATGCGGGAATCCCAATATCAACAGAAAGGCCGCCTTTCACCCTTTCGATGACAATGCCTTTCATGGGGGCGTTTTGCTCGCAGGCAATCTTGACATCATCCCATATCTTGATTTTGGCAGCTTTATCGCGGGACAGAACAAGGTTGCCGTCCTGATCGCGGCGATCGACAAGAACCTCAATCTCGTCCCCGATGTTAAAGACAACATTGCCATTTTC
Organism: Syntrophales bacterium; assembly: GCA_023229765.1. Taxonomy (NCBI): domain Bacteria; kingdom Pseudomonadati; phylum Thermodesulfobacteriota; class Syntrophia; order Syntrophales; species Syntrophales bacterium. The sequence goes on from JALNYO010000043.1 coordinate 3,176, forward strand.
GTCGCTTATCTCCCGAGCGGGGATATACCCTTCCGTCTTCCACCCCACATCCACCATAACGGTGTCGGTGTTGATCTGCACAATTTTGCCGATCAAAACATTGCCCAACTGTACGGATTGAAGGCTTTGCTCGTAAAGCTCCTTAAAATCCATGCTCTCTTCTTTTTCTCCGGAAAAATCATCTACATTCTCAACAACTTCTTTTTCCCCGGTTACATCGTCTGCCTGCTGTTTCAAGATTTCGTTACCGTCGTCAACCATTAACCCAATACCCCCTGAAGATTTATAATTTTAGAACCGTTTGGCCAGATATCATACGAATTTTAAATTATCAAGGAATTTCAAATAAAAAACGATCCGGCCATTTTTGTTCTCGATCTGATTTTCAAAAATTGAGGTGTCGTTCTATTGCAAGAGACATAATTTCGACAATTTCGTCAATCGATTTGTCTGTGGTATCAATAACAACGGCATCCATAGGAATGACGAGCGGAGAAATTGTCCGCTCGCTGTCCTGACGGTCGCGGTTGATAATATCCTCTTCAACGTCCAGAGGATTTACCGGCTCACCCTTAGCGATAAGCTCCAGGTACCTTCTTCTGGCCCTTTCCTGCACAGAGGCCTCCAGATAGAATTTGACCTCGGCCTCTGGAAATACAACCGTTCCCATATCCCGTCCTTCCGCGACAACCCCTCCTTCGGCGCCGATCTTTCTCTGAATATCGAGCAGGTTTTTTCTGACGGCGGGAATTGCGGAGATTTTCGAGGCGAGCAGACCGATTTTCTCTGTGCGGATCAACGTGGAAACATCCCTGCCATTTGCCGAAATGCGGAAAACCCCCTTTTGGTTTCCTACTTCTATCCGGGCATCACTGGAGATCTCCGCCGCGCTTTCTTCGTTTTTTTCTCCCGGGTGCTCATCTACAAGAAACGCCAACGCCCGGTAAAGCGCTCCGGTATCGAGATAAAAAAACGAGAATCGCGCCGCTAACAGCTTGCTGATCGTACTCTTTCCCGCACCGGCAGGACCATCAATCGTAACGACAGGTTTTTTTCTCATAATTTTTTAACTCTCAGCAATAAAAGGGGAAATGAAAATGACGCCGCGGCAACCCCAAGGGAGTCAAACAAAACGTCAAACAAGGAGGAGTCCCGACCAGGGACAAATGATTGATGCCATTCATCGGTAAACGCATAGATGATGCCGACAAAGATCGTTGCTATCAACGCGCGCCTTTTCCCCGGAAAACCTTCGACGTTTGCAAACCAGCGATACAAAAGAGCCCCCAGCATGAAATACTCGATAAAATGGATTATTTTGTCAAAACCAAAAAAAGAGGGGAGCTCTTCGGGAAACCTCGAAAGGGAGGAAAGGAAAAAAATAAGAGAGGCATAAGCAACAGCAGGACCGCCAAGATAAATCCATTTCAGAAAACGATTTTGAATGCCAGGAATCATAATTGCCACAGTGCCTCCATTTATTCCAATATCTCTTATCCTCTGCTGCAGGCTTTCGCTTTCGCTTTCGCCCTCCAACGCAAAGACTTTCCGCTATCCCATGCGACTGGAAGCCGTGCAAAACTCACAATATTTACAAGAAGCAAAGGGATTGAGCCTATAGCATATCGCGTATGAAACTTTCAAGCCTGCTTCCAAGTTAAAGTTGAGATTGATTATTAACTGCAAAAAGGGGTAATAACAGCTTCCCTTAATAATAAAAACGGTGAATGGTATGAAAATGAGTGCAAAAAAAATCAGAGAATTACCGAAAACCTTTTTTTTGTTTCTTATCCCTGTGCTCGTCCTGCTTTACACCCCCCTCGCGATGGCATCATTCACGCTCGATGATGAAAAAAAGCTGGGAAAAGAATTTTACGATAAACTGGAGAAAAACGAGCTTCTTCTGCATGACGACAAGGCAGCCGCGTATTTGAACAAACTGGGAAAACTTATTTTGTCTCACAGCGACAAGCTACCCTTCGATTACCGCTTTTCAATAATCCGCAGTTCGGGGATTAACGCCTTTGCCACCCCGGGCGGTTATATCTATGTAAATCAGGGGTTAATTAATCTTGCCGAAAATGAAGGCGAGCTGGCCGGGGTGCTGGCGCACGAGATTGCCCATGTTAACGGCAGGCATGTCGCCGAAATGATTGATCGCTCGAAGAAACTTAACATCTCAACCCTCGCGGCGATAATCGCCGGCGCTTTTCTCGGGGGCGGTGGCGATCTCACCGCCGCGGTAACCAGTTTTTCAGTTGCTGCCGCAACATCCCTTTCACTGCAGTACAGCCGGGAACATGAAGAAGCGGCCGATCGCGGCGGGCTTTCCTATCTTGATGCCGCAGGCTATAACGGCAAGTATATGCTCGATTTCCTCAGGGTCATGCGAAGATACGAATATTACTCAAGCACGATTCCGTCATATTTTTTTACCCATCCCGGAACTGAAGAGAGGATAGGCTATATCGACGCCCTGCTCCAGACAACCTACAAAAAGGGCGGGGCGGAACAGATTATCGGCGGTCTAAAAAGAATCCAGACCATTCTGCGACTGCAAGGAGAGGACTCGTCTGCCAACCTGAAATTCTTCAAGGAGGAAATAGCGTCTGACAAGAATAATCTTGACGCCCTGTACGGTCTTGCCGTTACAGAGGGAAAAATCGGGATGGCAAATGAAGCAGTTGAACATTTCCAAAGAGCGCTTGCCTTGAACGGCAAAGATCCCGATATCCTCCGCGACTTTGGAATCTCCCTGTTCAAGCTGGGAAAGTTTCCCGAAGCGGCTCCCTATCTGCGCCGGGCAATAGTTGTCAGCCATGACGACGCCACGGCTAATCTATATTTAGGAAAAACCCTTCTGGCAACCGGCAATGTTGCCGAGGCAATCGATCTTTTAAAGGAGCTGGAGAAAAAGCACCCTGCTGATCCTGATGTCTGCTACGACCTTGCGGTCGCGTACGGAAAGGCCAGCGAAAAAGGCCTGTCCCATTATTATTTCGGCCGCTATTTCAGAATGAAAGAAAAGAAGGAAAGCGCCCTTTTTCACTTCCAGGCAGCCCTGAAGGAATTGCCCGCCAATGAAGAAAAAGCTGAAGAAATCCGAAAAGAAATAGACTCACTTAAAAGTCCGGCGCACAGCAAACAACCGCCAATATCCTTAAATCATCCGGCGACGTCTTTTTTCGCCGCTAAGGGCCTGTCCACAAATAACCTGGGCAAGATTGCGCTCAGATTTGGGTTGGATTTGGTTGCGGCGATTGAACAAAACCGCAAACGTAGCAACGCTACGTTGAGGATTTTGTGATTGAGCCACAGCCAAAGATGGCCCAAAGATGAGATGCAAGATGTTCAGGTTATTTGTGGACAGGACCTAACTCACGAAGCGCGTATTCTTCGTGCAACCCCTCTTTTTTAAACAGCTCAAAAATATCCGGATCTATATGCAGCTCTTTTGCCATCTTTTCCATGATGCCCATCGTTTCGGAAAGGGTGTTACCCTTCTTGTAGGGTCTGTCCGAAGCTGTAAGCGCCTCGAAAATATCCGCCAGGGCGATGATTCTTGCCTGCAGGGGAAGCTCCTCCGCGGTAAGCCCCCTCGGGTAGCCTCTGCCGTTGAGCGTTTCGTGATGGGATGATGCATAATGAGGCACATGCTTCATTTTCTCGGGGAAGGGCAGTTGTAAAAGGATATTGTTCGTCATCGCGGCATGATTCTGGATAATTTCCCGTTCCTTTAAGGTCAGTGTGCCTCTGCGTATGGAAAGATTTTCAACCTCTTCCGGAGAAAGCAGAGGCTGGGCCTTTCCATCCATTGGAAATGTTGTCATCCCGATCTGCCGGAGGCGGGCAATCATTTCATCAGACATGAACTCGCCGCCTTCGTTCGTCTTCATCAGAAAGCTGAATTCGTCCCGAAGCTTTTTCTCCATTTCGTCTTGTTCTGGATAATAGCCCGAATTCAAGATCGCTTTATTCTCCGGCTCTCCTATCAATGTCTCCAATTTATGAAGGTTGAACTTTGTTTTGTACAATTCAATCCGCAGCTTAACAATTTCAATCCGGTCAACAATAGTCTGCAGTTTTGTTTCCTTATCGATAATATGTTCCGGGGTTGTAATCTTTCCTACATCATGCAGCCAGGCAGCGGTTTGCAGTTCTTTAAGCTCGTCCTCGGAAAGCTCAATTTCTGCGAAATGCCCCTCTTTCGCCGCGTTGATTTTTCCGGCAATCTGCATCGTCAATTCCGCGACCCGGCGCACATGCCCGCCGGTGTAAGGCGATTTTTCGTCTATCGCCACGGCGATGGCTCGGATAAAAGATTCCAGCAGATCCTGGAGTTCTTTAATCAAACGTTTGTTGGAAAGGGCGACGGCCGCCTGGGAGGCAAATGATTCTGTTATTTCGAGGCTCACCGGCGAAAAGGAGCTGACACTGCCGCCCTCCATCGCATTCAACAACTGCAAAACGCCGATTACTTCATCTTCATGATCCTTCATCGGCACAACCAGCATCGACCGGGAGCGGTAGCCGGTGTGGCGATCAAAATTTCTTGTTCCCTGAAAGTCAAACCCCTCCTGTTGATAAACATCCTCAATGTTGACGGTTGTTTTCGTCAACGCAGCATGGGCGCAGACGTGGTGGTGATTGGGGGAACCATCCGCATCACGAAGTGGTATAGGCTTCCATGTTATTTTTTCCCCTTTTCCCCCCATTTTTATTTTCAGACTGCTCGTCTGGACAATGGCAAACTGTAGCTCCGTCTTGTCGTCCGACATGATGTAGAGGGTACCGCCGTCCGCATTCGCAAGTTCCTTCGCCTCTTCCAAAATCATTTCCAGCAGACGCTCGATGTTTCGCTCGCCGGAAAGGGCTGTCCCGATTTTTGTAAATCTATGTAAAAGCTTTATATTATCTTTTGTAAGATCATCAAGGACTTCGCAAGACTGCACTGCAGAAGCATCTGCAGGAAGGTCTCTCCGCGTCGTTAGATTATCCCGGTCCCCAATTGTTGCCATGGAAAAATCGCCTCTGCTTATTATCGGCTTAATACAGAAGATCAGCGCCTAACACAGGAAATCAAAGCTTAGTTCAGCGGATAATAACACGCAGCTCTTCAGATTCAAACTCTTTTTTAAAAGCGGAGAATTCTTCAGACAAATAGGTTTTTTTGGTAAGAAAATCGCTGTTCAGTGTTTTAGAGGGAACAAACCCCTGTAAAACGTAGAATCTTGCCCCTTTTATCAAATTTACGACCCGGACCAGGTCATCATGATCCAGCAGCGAACGGACAACCGTGGTTCTGAATTCATGTTCAGCCCCCGCGGCAATTATAAGCGCTATGCTCTTCTGAATCTTGCCGGGGTTAACATCAACGCCGGCAATCCGGCGATATTTATCGAGCGGCCCTTTTACGTCCATCGCCCAGAAATCGACAAGCCGCCTTTTTATCAGCTTTTCGATTACCTCCGGGTTGGAACCGTTGGTGTCCAGTTTTACAAGATACCCGAGTTCCTTTACCTTTTGCAGAAAATTTTCAAGGTCCGGTTGCAGCGTCGGCTCGCCTCCTGTTACCGATACCGCGTCCAGTCTGCCTTTCCTCTTTTCCAAAAAACAGAGAACATCCTTTTCAGAAAAAACAGGCCCGTATCTTTGCGGATCAACAAGCTCGGGGTTGTGGCAGTAAGGACAACGGAAATTGCAACCCTGGGTGAAAATGATCGCGCAGATTCGCCCAGGGTAATCTATCAGTGAAAATTTTTGCAGTCCCCCGATTTTGATTTTCAGAACGCGTATTCCTTTCGAAGATTGTACTCTTCCTTCTTGCCCTTGTTCCACTGCTTGACCGGGCGCAGATACCCGACAACGCGGGAGTAAATCTCGCACTCTTCCCCGCAGGTCGGGCAAGTCTCCTGCTCGCCCGTGAGATATCCATGCTCCGGGCAGACGCTGAACGTTGGGGTAAAGGTAACATACGGCAGATGATAATTCGTGCAGATCTTTTTAACTAACTCCCTTACCGCCCGGTAATCGGAAATGCGTTCCCCGGCGAAGGTGTGAAACACGGTGCCGCCGGTGTACTTACACTGAATTTCGTCCTGCAGGTCAAGGGCCTCGAAGACATCGTCGGTATAGTTTACCGGCAGTTGAGTGGAATTCGTATAGAACGGCTCCGCCTTCCGGGCGCTGATATTTTCTTCATCGGCGCAGATAATCTCCGGGTATTTCTCCTTATCGATTTTCGCTAAGCGGTAAGAAGTTCCCTCGGCGGGGGTCGATTCCAGATTGTAGTTGTTCCCGGTCTCTTCCTGGAATTTTACGAGCCGCTCACGCATGAAATCCATAACTTTTTTTGCAAAGCTCTGTCCTTCCGGGGTTGTAATGTCCTGCCCCAAGAGGTTAAGGCACGCCTCGTTCATTCCCACCAGCCCAATCGTGGAAAAGTGATTTTTCCAGTACTGGTCGAAGCGTTCCTTGACGCTACGCAGATAGTACTTCGTGTAGGGATACAGGTTGTTTTCGGTGAAGCTTTCCAGAACCTTGCGCTTTATTTCCAGGCTTTCACGAGCAATGTCCATCAGGCTGCCCAGTCTTTCCAGAAATGACTCCTCCGTATCGGCAAGATAGCCTATTCTCGGCATGTTTATCGTGACCACCCCAACGGAGCCGGTCAGGGGATTGGAGCCGAAAAGCCCGCCGCCGCGCTTTTGCAGCTCGCGGTTGTCTATCCGCAGCCGGCAGCACATACTGCGGGAATCCTCCGGATTCATGTCCGAATTGATGAAATTGGAAAAATAGGGGACGCCGTACTTGGCAGTCATTTCCCAAAGTCCGTTAAATTTCGGGTCTCCCCAGTTAAAACCCTTTGTAATGTTGTAGGTAGGAATCGGAAAGGTAAAAACCCGTCCTTTGGCATCGCCGTTGGCCATAACTTGCAAAAACGCCTTGTTGAAGAGGTCCATCTCCTCCTGAAACTCTCCGTACGTCTCTTTCTGGAGTTCTCCGCCGACGATAACGCTTTTCTCGGCATAATAGCTGGGAACCTGCACATCGAGCGTCACATTGGTGAAGGGGGTCTGAAAACCCACCCGGGTCGGCACGTTGATATTGAAGATGAACTCCTGCAGGGCCTGCTCGACCTCCTTGTAGCTGAGCTTGTCATAGCGGATAAACGGGGCCAGAAGCGTGTCAAAATTGGAAAAGGCCTGGGCGCCGGCCGCTTCCCCCTGCAATGTATAGAAAAAATTCACCACCTGCCCCAGGGCGCTGCGCAGATGCTTCGCCGGCTTGCTTTCCACCTTGCCGGAAACCCCCCGGAACCCCTCCATGAGCAGATCGTACAAATCCCAGCCGACACAGTAAACGGAAAGCAGGCTCAAGTCGTGGATATGAAAATCACCTTCCGAATGGGCCTGGCGAACCTCCGGCGGGTATATTTCGTTTAACCAGTAAGTCTTGCTGATCTCGGAGGAGATGTAGTTGTTGAGTCCCTGCAGCGAATAATCCATATTGCTGTTTTCGTTTATTTTCCAATCGGTTCTGTTCAGGTATTTATCGACCAGATCCATCTGCATCCGGTTTGTTATATCCCGGAGGCGGGCGTGCTGATCGCGGTAGATGATGTACGCCTTCGCGGTTTTCTTGTAGGAAGAAGAGAGCAGCACCTCCTCGACAATGTCCTGAATCTCTTCGACCGTTGCGGCGTTGCCGTCAAAAACCTCTTCCGCCAGATTCAGGGCGCGAATGGTCAGTTTTTTTGCCGCCTTGTGATCAAATTCTCCGGTCACCGCGCCCGCCTTGGCGATCGCATTGGTGATCTTTTCCGCATCAAATTTTACCAGTCTTCCGTCCCGTTTTTTTATCTGTGTCGGCATTAAGGCCCCCTTAATTTTTCGCTGAATGTGAAAAGTTCGTTATTAAAGAAACGCAACATGTTGTAGATTGGTGTTCTTAATATCACCATATATAGATAAGTCAAGCAAAATTTTTCTCCTGCATCGTAAAAATATAAAAAACTATCATGTGAGGTAATTGCAAAACTTCGTGTCATGCCCGAATGCTTTTGTCGGGCATCCATGATTTCAAATAGTTAAAAACTGGATTCCCGCCCAGAAGCGTCGCGGGAATGACAGAATTGCGAGTTTTGCAATTAGCTCACGTGCAAAGAGGTTTTGCCAAATTGCAAAGAGGTTTTGCCAAATTATTAAGGGCGGTTCCGGAGAAACAGCTCGCTCCGCGCACTCTGCATGATCGTGCCGCCGAATTAGTGGATGGCGGCGTAAGGGATATTCTCACCCGTGCCAATGGCGACGGCGTTCTTGCCCAATAACTGGAAGCGGATGGAGCCGATTAACGCTGTTTGCAGCAGCCCCGGATTGTCTAAATAATCGGCAAAAAGGTAGCTTTTTTTCTGTCTTAGAAATCATACCATTATAACGATAGAAAGACGGAGTGGTTCTGTCAAGGAAAAAGGGAAATTGCCTGCGGTTGAACCGTTTCTCCGCGCTGTTTCTCCACGCTTGACTTAATCCGTACAAAAGAGTATCTGCCCCTCACGATTTAAAGCAGAGGAATTTTGAATGGTTTTATGAGGATCCTTATGTGCTTTGTTTTGTAAGAGAAAGTTGTTCTATCACGGAGTGAGTTTGAAAATATCCGAATAAAAAATGAGGAGAACAAAGGTAAAATGCGACTGTGGAAAATCATTGCGATAGTAATGTTCCTGTCTCTCCAAGGCTGCATCGGTGTCGTACCGGTTCCGGACGGCCAGAGTGGAGGCAGAGTTTATGAACCACAAACACCACCGCCGATCGTATTTGAGGGATATCCGGATGTGATCGTCATGCCGGAGACAGATGATGTTTACGTCGCTCCCGATATCGATATGGACTTGTATTTCTGGAATGGCTGGTGGTGGCGTCCATGGGAAGGTCGTTGGTATCGCTCACTGTTTCATAACCGGGGATGGATTTATTATAACGATATCCCAAGTTTCTATTTTGATGTGGACCCAGGTTGGAAAACAAATTACAGAGACCATTATTGGTATGGGCATCGGTGGAACTATGAACGGATCTCTCACCAACGACTTCAACAGAACTGGAAAAACTGGCAAAAGGATCACCATTGGGAAAGGCAAGGAAATTGGGGTGTACGGAACTATCAACCCCGGCCACAACAACAGAGACAGGAACTAAGACAACAAAGACAGCGTCAATATCAACAGAGACCCGAGATTAGGCAGCCGCAGCGGCAGCATGAGATCCCGCCGCCCCAGAGGCAAATAGAGGTTCAGCAACCACAGAGAGAGCCCGAGGTTCGGCAGCCGCAGAGGCAACCTCCGGTTAAGCAGCCACAAAGGCAACACGAGGTTAAACAGCCGCAGGGGCAACCCGAGACTCAACAACCCAAGGAACAGATTCCGGGTCAGCAGGCGCCACAGAGCCAGCATCAGGTTCGGCAGCAGCCCAAGGGACAGCCTCAGGTTCGGCAACCGCAGAGGCAACCTCCGGTTAAGCAGCCACAAAGGCAACCCGAGGTTAAACAACCGCAAGGGCAACCCGAGACTCAACAACCCAAGGGACAGATTCCGGGTAAGCAGGCGCCACAGAGCCAGCCTCGGGTTCAGCAGCAGCCCAAGGGACAGCCTCAGGTTCGGCAGCCACAAAGGCAACCCGGGGTTAAACAACCGCAAGGGCAACCCGAGACTCAACAACCCAAGGGACAGATTCCGGGTAAGCAGGCGCCAAAGAACCAGCCTCGGGTTCAGCAGCCGCCAAAGAACCAGCCTCTGGTTCAGCAGCCTAAAAGCCAACCCCAGGAGCAAGTTCAGCCGCAGCAACAATCTCAGCCTAAAGTAAAACCTGAAGCTGAGGAGGGAGAAAAACAGGATAAAATGTAGGATGGCAATAAGTTCGCCCGACCATAATCCTTAGTTGGAAGCCGAAAACGCCGGTGAGCATTGTCAGCAATGAATGGGGTAATTTACCGGCAAGAAGCGGATGTAGATTTATTGGCGGGTTAATCAACTTAAATTAAAGAAACAATGGTTTCTATGACAATCAACGATCAGGAGAGCTCGATGAAAAAAATGGGTTTAATCGTATTACTTTTTGCTTTTATTGTAGGTTTCACAACATTTTCGTATGCCCAGAGAAGAGGTCCGGAAGGCGTACAAAATTTAAATCAGAGGATTAGGAATGCACATACTGGCATTGAAAGAGGGATTCGGTCCGGAGCGCTGACAAGAGAAGAAGCCAATAGGCTTAAGAATGATCTGGATTATGTGCTCAATGAAGAAGCACGGATGAGAGCAGACGGAAGACTTAATAATCAAGAGAGACAGCGTCTTGATCAGGAATTGGACCGATTGGAAAGACATATTGCCAGCTTAAAGCATAATGCAGGTCGTGCAACTTCTTCGGGTAGTGGAAGACCAAATGATCCTTTCATCGGAGTAACCTATATCCCTGCCGGACCTATTTGGAATGATAACCAGGCTCGGATGAAATGTCCCGAAGTATGCAGTAATTTTGGTGGATGGTCTCAAAACTCTGGAGGATCATGGTATACAACCATCCCCGGAAGGATGAGCGTCTGCCGCTGTAACATCGACAGCGGATTACAAACCATTATGGCTCCCGGCACCATTTGGGAATAATAATCGTAAAGCAGACAGACCGAAGGATCTGTGGCGAAAACCAGATTCCGATCGGGTAACTTGGTTTTGCTGCATTATCTGCATGCACGTGGAAAAAACATGGATTCCAGCAGCCATAATTGCACGTGCATCTGTTTTTGCTTGACAGGGGTATTTCGCATCTGTTTTGCAACGAAAAGCAGGGGTTGGCGATGCGATTTGGTTCAGCTCACCTTTTTTGGTTGAGCCACCCGGCAAGATGGGCAGAAATGACACCGCTTGCAGGAAAATGCCAGCAAACATTAGCTCCGCTGATTTTTCGAATTCATGGCCGCAATCTTTCCATTTCACACGGGCAAACCCGTTGTGCAAATTACCGCAATCAAGATGGGGGTGTATCGCCTGCTCGATATAGGGCCGCCTGAACCCTTACTGCTGTGAGAAATGTTCATCATAGATTTGGATAAAGGTCTCAAAATAGTCCTCTACGCAGCGGTGGTAATCAGAAGACTGTAAAAGGCCACTCTCACTTGCCTTTCTCCGGTGAGCATTGTATGTTTGCCAGTAAATGGAAAAAGAAAGGAACTTATCCGTAAATGGGAATTGAACAGCTTCAGGAATTATCCTTGAAAGGTTTTATGGCGCAGGAGGAAGGCATGCGTTTGTATGAACTGGCGCGAGAGGCTTCCCGACGCGGCCCCTGCCTGGAAATAGGCAGTTATTGCGGAAAATCGACAGCTTATCTCGGCATGGGGTGCAGGGAGTCGGGGGGCATCCTCTTTTCGATTGACCATCACGAAGGCTCGGAGGAACAGCAGCCAGGGCAGGAATATTTTGATCCGGAACTGTTCAACGAAAAAACCGGTAAAATAGATACGTTCCCCATCTTTCGGAATGTCTTGCGCCAGATGTCCCTCACGGACGCGGTAGTGCCGATCGTCTCGAAATCCTCCGTCGCTGCCCGCCTCTGGAATACCCCGGTCAGCCTGATATTTATCGACGGGGGGCACACCTTCGAGGCTGCCTTTGCCGACTACAACTCGTGGATGTCGCACCTCCTGCCGGATGGCATTCTGGCAATCCATGACATTTTTGCCGATCGAACGCAGGGCGGCCAGGCGCCCCGGTGCATTTACAATCTGGCCCTCGACTCCGGCCTTTTTGCAGAGCTGCCGAGGACGGGAACGCTGGGGGTGCTGCAAAGAGCCTCCGGCGCCGCAATAACCGCCCGCGCGCGGCAAAAATGGGACGAAATGAATCGCTGACGGCTGTCTCCTGTACTTTCCGGCACTGACAAGTGCAACCTGCAAGGCAAGCTAAATCTGCGTAAAGTTGGAGGGACGCGCTCCGTTGCGTCCGCAGCGATTCCCGTAAAATAACCAATTGTAAATCAATAAGCATACGTATTTTATAAACATTAAGCTGCGTTTTCAGGTGAAACGAGATCAACCCCCGACAACTGTTTCCTGCGACTCGAATTTGTTTTGGTTGTTATGAGTCCAGCACCAGACGAAGGAATCTTCAGAAAACATAGCGCAAAGATAACCTTTTTCAATAAAATCACCTACCGTTTTCCGGATCAATTCTCCCTCGATTCCGGTTGCAGTTTCGATCCGCCGGCAAAGCTCTTTTTCCGCAAAGCCGCTGTCGGCACAATTTTCGACAACCCCCAGATTTTCAATCAGGTCTTCCGATAGCAGGCGATAAACAAGCTTCATCCGGAGGCAAACGCTTCGGTTTCCCGGAGCGTCTCCAGCGTCTCTCCAGGGAGGCCGGCAATAAATGAAGCATACGAAATAATTATAACTTCACGACAAAGAGAAACCGCCTGCCGCACCTGGTTGGATTACTCAATGTGCCATGTTCCCCATGTGGATGGGTTGGACGTCGAGGCGGATGATGGCCAAAACTTCCATTTTGTTCGTGTATCGGTTACATCAAAAGCAACCCCGATATCTCTTGCCGCTCCGGAAACAAGCCCGAGTTTTTCATATTCGATTCGTACTTCCACAGTGCCGGGAGTAGCAAGGGGAAAGATGTTTCCCGACCATCCCAATTTGGATCGATTGCAGGTACTCCAAATATTGTATCCACCCCGCATTTCGCAATTGTTATAGGAAGAATGAAACCACCAGTCATCCGACTTCCATGATGAACTTTTATCGTTGTTTATGTCCAGGCGGATTTCCGGGTAGAGTTCGCCCGACTGTGGTTTCAGATTGGTGAAGGCGACATACAGGTTATCGACATCGTTTTTGTAGAATACCTTTACAACCCAGCCTTCTTCCACCGTTATTTCTGCTGTTTTCGCATCATCCCATTCTCCCGACGCAGGTATGCCGTCAATCTTCGGCGGGGCATGAAGCGGCATTTCTCGCACTTGGGAAATGCCTTGCATATCATAAACGGCTTCCTCTGTGCCTATTTTCCCATTACCATTCACATCACCAGATTTATAGACAATTGCCTCGGATATGACTCCGGCAGGAATTCCGATTGCCAAAATTGCATCGGCAAGATCAATCTTCCCGTCGCCGTTGATGTCTCCTCTAAAAGTCGGCAGCGATGAAAGTTGGAAATCCGCATTGGTTGTTTGTGCAGTAGTCACATTAACCTTTGAGGCAGCGGCGTAGGACAAGGCGTTGTTGAAATATTTAAGCGCATAATCCGTCCCGCCGGTGTTTGCCTCGAGGCGGTAATCGCCCGAAGACAGTCCTGATATGGTATAGGAACCGTCGGGATTTGATTTCGCACACCCCCCGCCGCCGTAAGCGCCGGTTGAATAATTTTCAGCAGCAATCCAAACCCCCGCAACCGGGCTGCCATCTGATTCGCGTGTTACTTTGCCAGTGATTTTTCCTTTCTCCGCCAGTCCGAAATTGATGTTGGGTGTGGTCTGCCCTGCGGTTACCGTTACCGGCGCTGCAGAACTGCTGTCAGTAACATTGTCATAATACTCGGACAGATAGTCTGTCCCGTCCGCACTCACCTGAACATTATAACTCCCTGAAGGCCGATCCTTCCATCGCCGTTGACATCACCACCGATAGTGACATCCTTGCCTGTTGTATCCATACGCGAAGTGAAATCAGTTCCAGAGACAGATTTGTTGTGGTGCCACAGGGATAAAATATGTCTCTGACCCCGTTTCCCACAAAAAATATTTAGCCAATAATACATAAATGTGTTATAAACTAAACGTATGAGAGCATATACCGAACGACATATCCGACGCTCCGAGCTTTTCCAGCTCATTCTTCTCCAGCATCTGTACACACGACCTGAAAGCTCTCGCCTTGTCTTCCAGGGAGGCACGGCCATCCGCTGGTGTCACAACGGAGGCCGGTTTTCAGAGGACATCGATTTTGTTACGCATCTCGCAAGGCCCACGCTCGAAAGAATGATGCAGGCCATAGAGGCGCCGGTTGCCCGTGAATCCATTGCCCATTTCGGGCTGGGCCGTCTTACGCTCGCCCCTCGTGCCCAACGGGATGAAGAGGTGGCCTGGCGGGTGGCTTTTGAACCGCTAAACTCCCGGGACAGGATTATGGTAAGGATTGAATGCGAGCGACTGCAGGAAGGGGTGACTCCGGCGTCTGAACCCCGCGTGCTGGGAATGCAGCCTGCGGTATCCTACATGATCGCCAGGGGAGAGTTTCGCATTCCCCGCCCTAATTCGGTGATGGTGGTCGAAACCCTTGAAGAGATTCTTTCCGATAAGGTTCGGGCTTTGCTGGAACGCGCCTATCTGAAGGGACGGGACATCTACGACGTCTGGCATCTGCGGGAGCGACTGCATGTTCCGGTTGTCCGAGATGTGGTGGAGCGAAAGTTCTCCTGCTATGCGGCTCCGTTTATACTGAAGCGGACGCCCGAATGGTTTCAGAGCGCCGACAGCGATCTGCGGGATGCAATTGAGAATGATCTGGGGCGGTTTCTGTCACCGGAGGTCATGACGGCCTGCCGCAACGATGGCTATCGCCTGTTTCTGGATGCAGTGAAGGGGCTTTTCCGCGATCTGCGGGAAACGGGCGTGGTGATCCCGCCATGAGTACCATTGATATTCTCCAGGCCCTTCCTGTCCTCTTTCGCTCTGCCGATCTGCTCAAGTTTACCGGCAACGCCAATGTTTTTCTCACCCGTGCCCTGGAGCGCGGCTATATCACCCGGGTGACCCGTGGCGTGTATGTCAACAGCCGTCTGAAAGCTGAACCGTCTCTGGAAGAAGCGGCCTGTTTCGTACGCGCCCCTTCCTATATCAGCGCCGAGTGGGCTTTGCACAAGCACGGGGTAATCATTCAGGTTCCCACGGTTTGTACGGTTGTCACGCTCAGCACGGCTGTCGGCATTACCCGTAATCTCCACTGGCGCGGAGTCGCCATTGAGTACTCCCACATCTCCGATCGTCTCTATTTCGGTTTTGAAGCGCGGGATGGATTTAACCTTGCCATGCCGGAAAAGGCGCTGCTTGATTGCATCTATTATCGCAAGGCGGCGCCGTTTGAAGATGAACTGGAGTTGGAGGGAGTTGATACGGGACGTCTGCAAGAAATGGCGCAGTCGTTTCCTGTGAGAGTGCGGGAGATTGTTGGAAAGTTGGCGTGAAAAACGGGGAGCACTGTCGTCAGTTCATTAAGCTATATAGTTAACCTATGCCGGAGCTCCGGCATAGAATTTTGGTAAGCGATCATAAGGTACCCATTTTCAGCATTGAGTGAACGCTGGGGGTGCTGCAAAGAGCCTCCGGCGCCGCAATAACCGCCCGCGCGCGGCAAAAATGGGACGAAATGAATCGCTGACGGCTGTCTCCTGTACTTTCCGGCACTGACAAGTGCAACCTGCAAGGCAAGCTAAATCTGCGTAAAGTTGGAGGGACGCGCTCCGTTGCGTCCGCAGTGATTCCCGTAAAATAACCAATTGTAAATCAATAAGCATACGTATTTTATAAACATTAAGCTGCGTTTTCAGGTGAAACGAGATCAACCGCCGACAACTGTTTCCTGCGACTCGAATTTGTTTTGGTTGTTGTGCGTCCAGCGCCAAACGCAGGAATCTTCGGAAAACGTTGCGTAAAGATAGCCCTTTTCGATAAAGTCTCGCACCGTCTTCCTGATAAGCTCTCCTTCGATACCTGTGGCCGCTTCAATCCTGCGGCAAAGTTCCTCTTCGGCAGGGGCGGCAGGGACGCAGGAGGCTCCTGCCGAGGAATCAGCGCCCGCATCGAAATCTGCCCTATTGTTTTTGACAACCCCCAGATTTTCAATCAGGTCTTCCGATAGCAGGCGATAAACCAGCTTCATCCGGAAATGTCCCTCCACCTGCATGTCTATCTCCGGCGTGTTGGTTTTATTGTGGTAGCCCTGCACCATCTCTTCCCAGACCGTGGCGATCCTGCCCTCAAAATCCGCCACGAATTTATCCAGATCCGCAGGCTCAAGCGCCGCGGTTCTGACGATGGCCTTATTGGCGTCGTATTTTGTCCAGTCGTCGGTCATGATTTCGAGATCGTAATTTTCCACCTCTTCGCGAACGGTGGTTCCGGGAAAAGGGGCCAGCAGATGATAGCCGTACAGGGAACCGAGTTTGGAGGCGAACGCTTCGGTTTCCCGGAGCGTCTCCGGCGTCTCCCCGGGAAGACCGGCAATAAATGAAGTATGCGGTATAATTCCAACTTCACGGCAAAGGGAAACCGCATGCCGCACCTGGTCAAGGGTTATTTTTTTGCGGATGCGCTCCATCATCTCGGGATTTCCCGTTTCGACGCCGAAACTGATGCTGTCGCAGCCCGTTTCGCGCATCAGGATCAGGGTCTCTTTGTCAACGGTATTGACCCGCGCAAACGCGCTCCAGGAAAAGCGCAGTTTCCGGCGGATGATCTCATCGCATACCTCTTTAACCCTTTTGGGCGAGGAGACAAAAAGGTCATCCGCGACATTAATCCGGTCAATGCCGTAGGAAATGATCTGCTCAATCTCATCGACCACCAGAGAGGGGCTTCTTTTTCTTACAATGTTTCCGACCATCCGGCGGCCCTGGCAAAAGATGCAGGAATAGGGGCAGCCGCGGGAGGTGATTATGCTGATGGAATAACCAAGCGCCTGATATCGGGAAAGGGGAAGCAGGTGACGGGCCGGCAGGGGCAGTGCATCGATATCTTCAATAAAGGGTCTGGGTTCATTTACCTTTATCCCGCCGTCAACCCGGTAGGCGATTCCCCTGATGCCATCCATTTTTTGATGGCTCATACCCGTCGCCATCAGCTCGGCAATCGTTTCCTCGCCTTCGCCGATCACGATTATATCTATTCCCGGATATGCATGCAGCGATCTTTCCGCAGTAAAGGAGACATGGGGCCCGCCCATCATCGTGACAAGCGACGGCCTGTGCCTTTTTGCTTCGCAGACAATCTCCGCCGCTCCCGGAAAATTGAGCGTCACCGAGGTTGCCCCAAGGACGTCCGGACAAAAGTCGTCAAGCTGCGCCCGCAGCTTCTCCGGGGAATAACGGCTGACAATATAATCGAATATCCGCACCTCTGCCCCGGCGGCTTCGAAAGCGGCGGCCACATAAGTGACGCCGAGCGGCGGGGCGGGCGCCTCTTCCAGCGGATAGGGCGGTGCGACAATGGCGACCCTCATTAAATACCTCCTGATATTAGAATCTCATTAGCTAAATGCAAAACGTTTTGTCATGCCCGAAAGCGGAGCATAATGTACACAATGCTTTTGTCGGGCAGCCATGATTTAAGGCAGTTACAAACTGGATTATGAACATCAAGCTTCACTTTATGAACATTAAACTTCGTTTTCCCGCCCAGAAGTGTCGCGGGAACGACATAATTGGGACTTTTGTCTTTACCTTTCATTACTAAAAATACGGCTGTGTAGGGTGTGTTAACGAACTGGCAATACCTTTCCCTAATCACCCCGGCGCGGGAAAAGTAGGGAGCGCATCCACCCAAACCAGTTGTTGTTTTTCATAAATGCCCGATCTATTTCCTCGAATTGCGCGGCCAGCGCCTTGGGATCGGCGAGCCAGTCAGCTCGAGTTTTAATGGGCCGATCGGCATCGAGGTATTTTACGACCACTGCGGGATTGCCCGCGGCGATCACATTTTCGGGAATATCGCGCACAACCACGGAACCGGCGCCAATAATGCTGTTTTTCCCGATTCTTACCCCTTTGCAGACAATTGCGCTGTCCCCTATCCAGACATTATCCTCAATTTGGACGGGAAGAGTGTTGCCGACCGGAAGGCTTCTGTCGTAAACCCCGTGCCAGTCGGAATCGGTGATAAAAACCCCCTGGGCCAGCATGCAACTGGCGCCGATGAAGATTTTCGTGGCGGCGCTGATTCGCACGCCGGGACAGATAAGGCAATAATTTCCTATGTCTATTGTCCCCTTCTCTCCCATTGCCGACCAGACGGTCAGACGAATACGGCTGTCCGCAGTGGCAATAACCGTGCAGTAGTCGCCAAGGGTGACCGGACCGCCGAAAATCTCCACAAACCAGGGTTTCATAAAAGTGCATCCCCTGCCGAAACTTTCAAAATGGGGACGAAGAAACCAGTTTGCATATCTTTTCTGAAAATCCTGGTGCAGGCGTTTCATGATGTAGGGACGATGGTCTCTTCGCAATTTTTCAACCTTCCTGGCCATCCTTGGCAAATCCAGAATTACCAGCAACCGGGGAATCAGCCGGGAGTGGAAATCCTGCCCCAACGGGTCCTTTTTCCTTCCAGAATGAATGGTTGAAAATCCGCCCCGCCGGGGTTACGTTGTAGAGGGCGTCGCAGGCGAGGAGCACCGCTGCCGCCGTCCACGATGTTTTTTCCTCCGGCCAGATAACGCCGTCCGGAAAGGTCACCCCCATCCAGTAAGCGCCGTCATTGTACCTTTTGTCGATTATCCAGTTGAAGATGATCCGGGCCCGCTCTCTTTCTCCAATTGCGACAAGGGTTAGAACCAATTCCGACGCCTCGGCAATTGTCACCCACGGCCGATCGCTGACGCACCTCACTCCCCAATCAGGGACAACAAATTTCTCCCAAGAGCGGTCGATCCTGCTGCGTGCGTCCTCACCCTGAACGGCGCCGCAGAGAACCGGATAATACCAGTCCATCGAAAACCTTGCCTTCATCATGTTAAACAAATGCGGACGGCTGAGGATTGCCTCGCCAAGTTTGAAGAGCGCCGCCTCCCAGTCCGGGCGTCTTTTATCGAGAAGGGCGGCAACGGCGATTGCGCACTTGATGCTCATATAAATGGAGCTCGAGCCGGTCAGCAGAGCCATTGGATCAGTTACCCCCTCGCCGTTTTTTGCCCAGGCGACTTCACCCGCTTCCGCCTGCAGGCCGACGGCGTAATCAACCCCTTTTTCCATCGTCCGCCAGCAATAACGCAAAAACTGCAGATCCCCCGTAATCAGAAAAAAATGGTAAACGCCCACCGCCATGTATGAGGAAATATTGCTGTCTTTCGTCCTGTCTTCGGGAATCCCGTCCCTTGTCGCCGACCACCAGCTCCCGTCGGGAAGCTGAGTTTCCTGAAGCCATTGATAGGCCCTTTTTGCCTCATTAATGCGTCCGGCAACGGCAAGCCCCATCGCGCTTTCGACATGGTCCCAGGGATCGGTCTTTCCTCCTTTTGACCAGGGAATCTCGCCATTTGGTTTCTGCAAGCCGGCTATAAAGTCCGCAGTCAATTCCATCTCCACGGCTGAAGAGGGGGCAATATTTTGAGAAAATCGCACTTCCATCATATCATCCTTTTTTCAGATAAAAAACAACGCTCTTGCCGATCAGCGGATTGAGCATCCTGTCGAGCGTCCGCGTAAGCACTGGTTTTTTAATGATATCCCATTCCAAAAACCTGCGGTATGCCTTTACCAGCGGGAAATTGTCATTTTTATGCCCCACCGCGCATTTGAGCCACCAGTATGGCGAGTGCAAACCATGCTTATACTCGATCCGCCGTAAGCGGGCGCCGGCATTTTCAAGGATTCTGAGCAATTTGTCCTTTCTGTAAATCCGGACATGCCCCCCCGGTTCCTGATGATAAGCGTCCGAAATTGTCCAACAGATCTTCTCCGGAAAGAAACGGGGAACCGAGACGACCAGATCACCGCCTGTTTTCAGGACGCGCAGGAGTTCGGAAACCGCTGCTTTGTCATCCTCGATATGTTCCAGCACCTCCGAGCAGATTACGACATCGAAAAAGCCGTCGGCAAACGGTAATTTGGCGATATTCGCCTCGGCGATGGCCCATGCACCGTTATTCTCCTCCGCCAGAGCGGATAAAAAAGCCTTAGTTTTACAGAGATCGTCCCATTTCAGGTCCACCCCGGCAACCGTCGCCCCCTGTCGCCGAAACGCCTCGCAGACGTGCCTTCCCGCCCCGCAGCCGGCATCGAGAACCCGCGTCCCCGGTTCCGTCGGAATTCGCGCGAAATCAACGGTAAGCATCGATCGCCTCCCGATAGACCGCGACGGTTTTTTCGGCGGCGTGCCTCCAGGTAAGCGACGCATTCACCCGGGCAAGTCCCGCTTCCCCCAGTTTTATACGCAGTTCCGGATTATCAAGAAGCAAAACGATCGCGGCCTGAAGCGCCCCCGCATCCCCCGGCGGCACAAGAATCCCCGCGTCTCCGACTACCTCCGGCAGGGCGCCCCCGGTGGTGCTG
The DNA here is from genome assembly GCA_023229765.1 of Syntrophales bacterium. NCBI lineage: Bacteria > Pseudomonadati > Thermodesulfobacteriota > Syntrophia > Syntrophales > Syntrophales bacterium. The sequence continues at coordinate 23,499 of JALNYO010000043.1, forward strand.
ATAACCGGCGTCCCGCAGGCCATCGCCTCGCCCGCTGGCATGCCGAAACCTTCGTAAAGAGAGGGAATGACGGCGATTGTCGCCTCGGCGTAATAGCGGGGAAATTCCCCGGCGGCAATCCTCCCGGTAAAGTGAACCGCATCCCCCAAGGCAAGCTGCTGCGCGAGCCGCTCCACCGTCCCGCCCTTTTTCGGCTTGCCGATAACGACCAGTCGAATGTCCCTCGTTTTACGTATTTCCGCAACCGCCTCCAGGAGATATTTCAGGCCTTTCAAGGGCGTATCGGCGCTGCTGGTTGTGATAAGCAGGTTATCGGCGCGTTTGACATCCTTAAGCGGAAAAAAATTGTCGGTGTTTATCCCGTTCGGAACAACGCGAAACCGCTCATGTGGGATTTTGAAATCATTACCAATATCGTTGCGCGAAGCCTGGGAAACTGTAATTATATAAGGAAGTTTTCCGACAACCCGTTTTTGCATTTTCAAGAAGGAATACCAGCGTCTTACCTTCATTTTTTTAAGAAAACCAGTAGCTTCTCCCAGCTCCAGGCTTCTATCGACGGTAATCGGATGATGGATCGTGGCTACAAGTGGAAATCCGCCTTTAGCGATGGCCGCAAGGTCATAAAAAAGCCCCTGATTGTCGTGGACTATGTCGTATCTGTTTCGGTTTTTTAGCAGGTGGCGGCGCGCCCGGACGCCGAAGGTGAACGGTTCGGGAAAACCGCCTGACGACATGCTTAAGAACTCAAGCATGTTAAGTGGATATAATAAATCACGGCCCCTTTCCGGTTTGAAAAGGTGTTCCGGATTGTAAAGGTCAAGGCCGGGAAGTTTATGGAGCCGCACCCCTTCGGGAAGTTCCGGATAGGGCGGACCCGAAAGGACATCAACCTCATGGCCAAGTTCCCGGAGGGCGCCGCTCAGATATTTGACGTACACCCCCTGCCCGCCGCTGCCGGGATTTCCCCGATAGGTCATCAGACATATTCGCAGGGAAGAAACATCCCTGCCTGCAATGACCTCCTTTTGTCTGGCCTGTTTCAATACTACCCCATATTTTCGATTTTTTGTCGCTGGTGAATACATCCGGCCCGGTAAATTAGCAATCGAAAATTTGTTTCTCCGAAGCTATGCGTGGCCGACTTTTCAGCTACGGACATCTTCTTTATCTCGCGGTGCGGGGAACTGGCTGAAAGACCGGCGGGTTCAAGCGGATGGTTCATGCCGATCTTTCCCCTCTCTCTCAAAATATCGTAATATATCGTGATCGCTGCTGTGGCCTGTTCCTGCTGCCCAGTTGCTTGCCTTTTTTTCCTGCAATTTTTGGATGAAGAGCGGCAGGCTTCCTGCCTGTTTGGGCGGGGCGTGATACTTTTTACAGAAATCCAGATAATAACGCAGCCACTTTAGATATGAACCGTGCAAGGCGCTGGGGATGGCCCTGATTTGCGGTTGCTCATTAAATTTTGACATTAATGCGGGAGGAATTGTCACCATGTGGATATTTCCGTTTCCTGATAATCTTCATTTTGACATGATATCCGGAAAAGGGAAAAAAATGCTTGCATAATTTTTGTCAAGAGATTTAATGACCTTTCATAGTGTTGCGATGGGACAGGAGGTTGGCATTTCATGAGAGTGGAGATGCGAATACTCGGTTACGATCCGGTTCCTTATGATTTTGCACTCGAATGGCGGAGATATCAAGAAACTATAGAATAACTTGTTCGCGGCACGTCGCTGGAGCGCTTAGCTCGCCCCGTTCGGCGAAAAATATACAACGTGCAGATTGGGAGCCAAAAGAATAAAATCGGGCGAATGCGATAGCCCATGTCAAGGAGGTAACGATGAATTCAAATGATATTTCCATATTAGACCTAAGTCCGCCAGAAAAATTACAACTGGTAGAAGACCTATGGGATGATCTAGCGGCTGCCCCGTCAGAGGTTCCTGTATATGAATGGCAAAAGGAAGAGTTGGCTCGTCGAAAAGCTAACTTGATGAGCAAGCCGGCTTCGATGCTTTCGTGGGATGAAGTCAAACACAGGATTCGAAGTCGCTATGGCCGCTGAATTAATATTCGCACCAGAAGTACAACAGGACGTCGACGAGGCATATAGCTGGTATGAAGATCGTAGACCTGGCTTGGGAGAAGATTTTCTTAGCTGTGTCGATGCCAGTATTCAGGTAATTTGTCGTATGCCCGAACTCTATGCGAAAGTTCACGAGGAGTATCGTCGGGCATTGGTTAGGCGATTTCCATATGCCATTTTTTACGAGTATGCCGGTGGAAAGGTGTTCATCTACAGCATCTTTCATACATCCCGTGATCCAAAAAAGTGGAGGAGTCGCTTCGTTTGACTCCCAAATTTTCGCCGAACGCTAAAGTCACCTGACCGGTGAAGAATTGGGGTCAGAGTAACATTTATCTCATTAGGAGCTGTTTTTGGATAATGTTGTTCTGACACCCATTAATTACACTATTCCTTCGGCCAGTACGACATCCAGCGGATTGTCGGGGAAAAAATGGGGATTCCCACGCTGATGATCGAAGCCGATATGGTGGATGAACGGAATTTTTCCGAAGGCCAGGTGGAAACTCGCATAGAGGCCTTTATCGAGGTTTTGAGTGGCCGCCGTTAACTTATTAATCTAACCGGCTCCCACCTCCCTGGCAAAGTTGATTGCCTTTCCAAGCCATCCGATAACGTTACGATTTTTCTTCATACAGGGGCTGCCGTCTGCTGGGGCGACCGGGGCGGTATCCGGAAAAAGAAACGGGGCGTCTGCAGCAGTGTCTGCTTTGTCTTCTGACTTTTTCATTGCGTGTGAAGAACAAACTCAGTTCCTGAATTCAAGCCCTATGATTTTTTTGTCGCGTGAGGCGCAAAACAACGCATTGTTCGTTATAATTTATTGAAAATGTTCAAATATGCACGGGCACGTTTCGCTTGACATAAGTAACCGTACCATCTTATGTAAGCAAAAACTCCACACATTTTCAACTGGCCTTGTCTCCAAATGTTAAGACAGGCCTATTAATACTGTTAGGCCAAGATAGAGATAACATATGGGATTGATTGTTCTGGTTGGTATCGGTGCTGGTATTTGGATTCTTGTATGGATAGGCGCTCGCCTGGGAAAGGCAAGTAAATATGATACACTAAAGCCACGTCTTGATGCTCTAGATAGTGCTGAAAGAGCATTGCACTCCGCGCAAGTTCAATGGAAGGAACAAAGAAGAAAGGAATCGGAGGAGTGGGAAAAGCATGTTTATGAAGTCAAGAATGATCTTGAACGCATAGCAAAAGAAAAGGTCATTGGTTTCCCTTGGCTAGCAGAAGCCTACGCTGACTATTTCAAGCTGATGGACATGCGCTTAGCTGATTACCTCGACGAGAAGGTGCATCCAGCGCCATCCACTGCTGCACAGATTCGAAAAGAGATCGCGCTGAAGCGACGAGAGGCAGAACGCCTCTTTCGAATCTACAAGTATCAGCTTGGATACTATGAAAGCTTGTTCCCTTGGCTTGCAGAATTCCGTGAAATCACCGACGATGACTTGATAGAGCTTTCAGCTACGGACAACAATGACGAGGATGAGGATAGTAATTCTGATCCGATATCACGATATTTAACCGCTGGTGAATACAATTCTCTAACCAGGGAAGAGAAGTTTCAAAGAGCTCTTGATCGCTATTGGGCATCACGCAAAACCAATTGGCAAATCGGACGGGACTACGAGCGCTATGTCGGATATTTATTTGAAAAGAACGGTTGGAATGTCAACTACTTTGGGAGAGAAGAGGGCCTCAGCGACTTTGGGCGAGATTTAATTGTCACTAGTGGTAATCAAGTCATAATTGTTCAATGCAAGTACTGGGCTAAACACAAGAAGATTCATGAGAAACACATATTCCAACTTTACGGGACGACAATTGAGTACTGGATATCCAGTATGGGGCGTGATTCCCAAAGACAACAACTACTTTTCGAAGATACCCTCTCTCAGAATCCAGTCAAGGCCATGCTCTATACATCAACCGAATTGTCACAGGAGGCAAAGGAGTTCGCCGCTGTTCTTGGTGTTGAGTATAGAGAAAATATTCCAATAGTACGATATCCTTCAATCAAGTGTAATTCTTCAAAGATATACCACTTGCCATTTGATCAGCAATACGACCGAACAAAGATTCAAGACGTTCGTACCGAGAAATATGTTGAAACAATACATGAAGCTGAACAATTGGGCTACCGGAGAGCTTTCCGTTGGCGAGGTTCGGCCTAATAAAGACAATCCAGCCGACTCGTTACACTCGCGGCTGATTTTTTCGTTGGGGTGATCAGAATGGCGAATAATGACGAAGTGAAAGGGCCATGGGAATCAACTGATTTTCGATTAATCATCGGGCGTTCAAGGATTGATTACGACTTGGACAAAGAGGAAGAGAACCGGAAGAAACACGGGTATTCTCTGGAAAGCGCTGTTCTTTTTTTAGAGGGTATGCTTCTACCTCTGGGACGACCTCTGGTTGCTACAAGTGACCCAATTGATTGCGGTGGTGAAATTAGGTACCAGCACATAACTCTTGACGATTCCGGAAAGGTGGTCTTCTTTGTCACGACCATGCGTCAAGATGAAACCGTGCGGGTTATTTCTTTGAGGCGCGCGAGTACTCAAGAAGAGGAGATATACCGTCAGGCTTGCCGTCATGGGGAAGTCATGGTCCCAAAGAAATAATTAGAGCCCCCAACAAAGGCAATACAGCCGATCGCTACCCTCCGGTTGATTTTTTCGTCAGACTTAAGAAAAGGAGTTTAGGTGATGATTCAATATAGGGTAGAATTTGATAAACTCGAATGGGTATCGCCAATGGAAGGGGTGAGACACAAGTATCTTGACCAGAATAATTTACGACTTCGTCTGGTTGAGTACTCATCAAAGATGCCGGCGCATTGGTGTGAAAAGGGACACTATGGCTATCTTATTGAAGGCCAAATGGAAATCGAATATGAAAATTCAAAAATAATTTATAAACCAGGTGACGGTATCTTCATTCCAGAGGGCCCTGATCATAAGCATCGCGGCAGACAACTTTCAGACAAAGTCTTGGTTTTCTTTATTGAAAAAGTCTAATCGGGTAGCCGGGGGTTTTTCTCCCCCAGCCCCCACACCACCCGGCATGCGGGTCCGCACCGGGCGGTTCACAGAGATTACCGGGCCGTAGCCGGGTAGTGAATGTGAACCCACAGCTCTTTGACAGATAGAAGCCCTTGATCCTTGAGCCAATCGTTGGTCATACCCGTTTGCGTTGCCAGCGTCCGGGATAGTCGCCACTGCCCTTTGCGGCTGATCGCCACAGAGATGGCCGCATAAAGCGACGTTCCCAGCTTGCGAAGCTCCCGCACTTTGGTTCTTGCCCTGCGCCACTGTTTGAAGTAGCACATCCGCAAGCGCCGTCTCAGCCACTGGTCTATTTCGGGGATCGGCCTGTAATACTCCGAAATCCCAAAATAGTTTATCCAACCGCGGAGGTATTCGGCGAGCTTCTTATACCGATAGTCCATGGAGACGAACCAGGACCTGCCAGTCAGTTCTTTGACCCTTCGCTTGAATTCACGGAAGGCTTTCTCCGACCAGCGAATTTTGGTTCCACGGAAAGTGAAACCAAGAAAGGCACTCTGGTTTGTCGGGACGACACGGCTTTTCTCCTGGTTGATCCTGAGTTTGAGAGTCCGTTCCAAGAAGCGTTTCAGGCTTTCCATAACCCGTTCTCCCGCTTGGCGGCTCTTCACCAGAACGATGAGTCGAGTAGCGCAGGGGAATCTCACTCCCACGCTCTCACAGAACCGGACGTGAACCTCTCAGCTCATCCGGCTCCTATCGTCCAGCCGCCAACTGAAGAAAC
>JALNYO010000044.1 GCA_023229765.1 Syntrophales bacterium
ATCTCTGCGTTCCTCCTCCGTCAGTGTTACTCGATATCTTGGTTGCATGGCGACCTCCTTCATTGAGTTGTCGCCAGAATATCATACTTTCTCTAAATACGAAAGATAAAATGTTACATGGTACTAGTCCTGATCGGCAAAGAGGGGTTGACTGCCGGCACAACTCTTGCTGTTGATGAAGCACTTTCCCTGCACGAGTTGATCAAGATAAAATTCAACGATTTTAAAGAAAGCGAGCAAAAGATCGTCCTTACCAATGAGCTTGCGATGAGGACGAACAGCTCCTTGGTAGGCATGATCGGACACACTGCCGCCTTGTACCGCCGGCAACCAGCTCCGGAGAAAAGGAAGATTGTATTACCCGTGAGAACCGGACGCAAGCAGGTTCGCACCCCTGCTGGAAGGGATAATTAGTTAGATATGATCGTAATAAATTTTATAAAATTCAGCGTAAAATATCCAGACGGCGGCTGATTGAGGTCTCAATTTCACAGTTCCGGGCGGCAGCGGAATAAATTCTTGAGCGACTGCTCCCGAACACCCGGATCGTTTTGAGTTTCCTTCTAAATTTCATCAAGGCAATTTCAATGTTGCTCGCAGTGCTAAGGCGAAACACCATAAGCAAGACGGTAACGGCAAAGCCTGTAAACAGCGTTCCGCAACAGCCTGTCAACCTCTATTTTGTAACGTCCGGGGATATGCCGTTTTACCTACATCGCTGATCTTCCGGTATTTTCAATGGTCTTGTCTATCACTACCCTTTTTCAAAACTTACTCAACAGTGACGCCAGGAACAATTTTTGTACGTGGTCCGCTGCCGAAATAGAAATTTTACCGTAGCAGCACAGTCCGATCTTTGTCTGTTTCGCTATTATAACGGTTATCTGCCTGTAAATAGCGGCAAATGAAAGATTTTATTTTTTTGGCGATTCTGCTATAGGGAGCAAAAATAATTGGGGGTTGTTTATGAAAATTGTACGGTTTTTAACAGAAAATGGAGATATTTGCCTTGGGTCGATAGATGAAAGCAGGCCTGGGGAGGCACTGGCGCTTGAAGGGGATCTGTTTGGAAATCTCGAAAAAACAAGCAAGATCAAGCGCATATCTCAACTGCTTTCTCCGCTCGCTCCGCCGAATATCCTAGCCGTTGGGCTGAATTACGGACGCCACGCCGAAGAGACAAAGGTCAGCCGCCCGGAAATACCGGTTTTGTTTATTAAGGCGACAACGAGTGTGATCGGTACAGGGGAAACGATCGTGCTGCCGGCGGCGGGGCCTGATCAAGTTGACTATGAGGCCGAACTGGCCATCGTAATCGGCAAAAAGGCGAAAAACGTCCGCCGGGAAGATGCCCTGCAATATGTGCTGGGATACAGTTGCGCCAATGACGTCAGCGCCAGGGACTGGCAGATTGAAAAACAGAAACGGCAGTGGTCGCGCGGCAAAAGCTTCGACACCTTCTGTCCATTGGGCCCCTGCATCGTTACCTGTGACGAAATTCCCACTCCCAATAATCTTCGCCTTTGTTCCATATTGAACGGCAAAATCATGCAGGATTCCAATACAGCAGACATGATTTTCGATATCCCGGCATTGATCAGCGATCTCAGCCAGTCACTTACTCTGCTTCCCGGTACGGTAATTCTGACGGGAACTCCGGAAGGAGTTGGATTTGCCAGAAAACCGCCGGTCTTTCTCAAAGATGGCGACGAGATCGTTATAGAAATAGAAAAGATAGGGCGTCTTGTCAACCGCGTGGGCACAGAAGCATGAAAACGGCGCCCCGCATTGCCCCTTGAATATTTTGCACCGTCTTGTCGTCAGGCACAGCTTGTTCATAAAAATATGGGACAGGGGTCTGCGACAAAAATGTGGGTATCATATACTTGTACTTGCAGAAACTTATTCCCCCTTTGGAAAAGGGGGGCAGGGGGGATTCATAATAAAAGCAAGGGGATATTTATTCTCCATCAAATCTCCCCCAACCCCTCTTTGCTAAAGAGGGGTGAAAAACTGCTCTACCCATAAATTTGTCGCACACCCGGGACGGGGATGCATTGACAAATTGTAAATGACTAATATATTGCAGGGCAAGATGCCTATTTGGATCTCTTAGGTCTTATTGTTTGATATTGCTTCTGGAGGAGGAAGAAAAAAATGAAAACGGAAAACAGGGGACGAAAAACCTTCGTCATGTTTCTCATTGCTTTTTTGATCGGTTTTTTTATCGTCTCGGCAGTTGAGGTGCTGCGCTCCTCATTTTTCAAGTCATCGCCGGTACCGGATGTGCAGGAGGCCTCTGCCGTTTCAATGGCTTCCCCTTCTCAGGCACCGCTATCGTTTGCCGATCTGGCGGAGAGACTTAAACCGTCCGTGGTAAACATCAGCACCACCAAGATAATCCGCGGGGGTGGGGTGCGATCGCCATTCGAAGGATCCCCCCTGGGACGATATTTTGGCGGCGATGATTTTTTTGAACGTTTTTTTGGCGACGTTCCCCAAAGAGAATTCAAGCAGAAAAGCCTCGGCTCCGGATTTATCATCAGCCATGACGGCTATATATTTACCAATAATCATGTCGTCGAACAGGCAGACAAGATTCTGGTAAAGCTGTCCAACGGCAAGGAGTATGATGCAAAGGTTATCGGCAAGGATGCCAAAACAGACATCGCCCTGATTAAAATAAAGCCCTCGGAAAGTCTCCCCATTGCGGATACGGGGGACTCGGACAAGTTACGGGTCGGCGACTGGGTGATGGCAATCGGCAATCCTTTTGGACTGGAACAGACCGTGACCGTCGGGATTGTCAGCGCCAAGGGAAGGGTGATCGGAGCGGGTCCCTATGACAATTTTATCCAGACAGACGCCTCCATCAATCCTGGAAACAGCGGTGGCCCGCTTTTCAATATGGATGGCCAGGTAATCGGGATAAACACGGCCATCGTCGCACAGGGGCAAGGAATCGGTTTCGCGATTCCGATCAGCATGGCAAAGACGATCCTGCCGGATCTTAAGTCCCGGGGAAAGGTGACGCGGGGATGGATGGGGGTATCGGTACAGGACATCAGTGAAGATATTGCCAAAAGCCTGCGGCTTAAAGATCAAAAGGGCGCTTTGGTTTCCGATGTTGTAGCGGGTGACCCCGCTGAAAAGGCCGGCTTGCGCGCCGGGGATGTAATAACGGAGATAAACGGCAAGGCCGTCGCCAACACGCATGAGCTGCTTCTATTGATCGCCGGCCTGCGAGTAGGGGAAACCATCAAGGTAAAGGTTTTCCGGGATGGGCAGGAAAAAATCTTCCCGATTTTAATTGCCGAAAGAACCGACAACGCCGAAACGGCATCCGCAAAGATTTCCGGCGAAGCCTTCGGAATGTCCGTGCAGGAGATAACCCCGGAGATAGCCACGCAATTGGGGCTGCCGGTAAAAAAAGGAATCATCGTCGTCGATGTTCAGGGAGGCAGCCTGGCAGATGAAGTGGGCATCCAGCCGCAGGATATCATTCTACAGGTGAACAAGGCCAAGGTAACGACTCTGAAGGAGTATAAAAACGAAATAGCGAAAGCCGGCTCCAAGGGCAATATTCTGCTACTTATAAGAAGGGGACGGACAACCTTCTTTGTGCCCCTTGTAAAGTAAGGAACGATAACCAGTGACGATGCATAGAAAATGCGGGCACTGATTGATTGCCGGGCGGGAACATGTTGCGGCTGAAACTCCGGAATGAGCTTGTTGATATCTATAAACGGCTGGAGGAACGCTTCGGTGATCTTCACTGGTGGCCGGCGGACGACCCCTTTGAGGTTATGGTTGGGGCTATTCTTACCCAAAACACCGCCTGGACGAACGTTGAGAAGGCGATCGCCGCGTTAAAAGAACACGGCCTTCTTATCGCCGATGGAATACTGCAAATTCAAGAAGCAGAACTGGCAACGCTGATCCGTCCTTCCGGCTACTATAACCTCAAAGCAGCCAAGCTGAAGACCTTTGTAAGGTTTTTCACGGCGTGTTATTCCGGAAGCGTTGAGGAGATGCAAAAAGAGGAGCTGCCTGTCCTGCGAAACAAGCTCCTGAATGTGTGGGGCATCGGCCGGGAGACGGCGGACAGCATTCTTCTGTACGCCTGCGAAAAACCGGCCTTCGTGATTGACGCCTACACGAGAAGAATCCTGTTTCGTCATAAGTTGATCAGTGAAAAACTGGGATATGAGGAAATACAAACCCTGTTTATGAAGAACCTCCCCCATGAAGTGCCGCTGTTTAAGCAGTATCACGCGTTAATCGTCAACGCCGGGAAAAATTTCTGTCGCAAGACGCCGAATTGCCGCGGCTGTCCGCTCGGCGCTTTAAAAGAAATCGATTGATAAGATAGAAACACGATGAATTTGCAAGATTATGCCGGGGTTATCCATTTACACTCGCAATATTCCTTCGACGGGCGCACGCCGGTCCCGGAAATACTCGGCGCGGCGCGGGCAAATAAAATAGATTTTCTACTGCTTACCGATCATTCAACTATGCAGGCTCGGACAGATGGTTTTGAAGGATGGCGTGACGGTGTGCTGCTCGTAGTAGGTGAGGAAATAGCACCGCGTTTCAACCACTATCTGGCTTTTGGCCACGACAGGGCGGTTGATTGCGCAGAAAAAGAACCGGACCTGCCGCCTCAAATCTATATTGACCGAGTGAAAGCCCAAGGCGGTTTTGGCTTTATCGCCCATCCTGACCACTCGGGGACACCATTGTTTCATGTGAAACATTACCCCTGGCAAGCGTGGTCGGTAACGGGCTATAGTGGCATCGGCATCTGGGATTTTATGACGGACTGGCAAAACAGCCTTACTGGATATCTGCGGGCAATCTTGAGCTACGCTTTTCCGGCATTTTTTCTTTGCGGCCCCTGCCCGACCACTCTTGAGCGATGGGACTCTCTGACAACGGAGCAAGCCGTTGTCGGCATTGGCGAACTGGACAATCACGACACCCGAAAGCGCTTATGGCGATTTACCCTTTCGGTGTTTCCGTTTTCCCGGGTCTTTAACCTGCTCCGAACACATATCCTGACCGAGCGGCCGCTGACCGGCAATAGTCAAAACGATATCGGGGAAGTGCTCCGTTCCCTGAAAACGGGGCATTGTTACGTTTCCCTCGACTATTTTTACCCAGCGAGGGGATTCTCCATGACTATTAACGATGGACAATCAGAGGCTACGATTGGGGATCGTTTTCTCCTTCAAGATACCGCCCAATTACAGGTTTCCTTTCCTCGCCCGGCCAAGATAAGGCTGATCCACAACGGCCGATTGATTCAGGAAACGGTGGGAGAGGAGCTGTCATATATAGTTCGCAACCCGGGCGTTTATCGGATAGAAGCATATCTGAAAGCCTGGGGGCGCTATCGTCCCTGGGTGTTCGCCAATCCGCTCTATGTAGTTGCCCAATAAAATTCTATACTTGTTTTAAGTTACTAAGGCATCCGGCGTATTCGGACTTCTATCCCCTTGTCGGCTTTGAGGAGAAAGACGATCCGGCTGGTGTCGGTTTCTCCGTAGTGATAGGGGTAGAGAATGGCCGGGCTCAGGATTCGGGCGGCCGCCGCAACCATTTCCGGCGTCATCGTGTAAGGCAAATTCATGGGCAAAAAGGCAACGTCTATTTTACCAAACGACCCCATCTCTTTTATGTTCTCTGTGTCTCCCGCTATATAAACCCTTTTATCTCCGAATGTTACAATATAGCCGTTGCCGCTCCCCTTCGGATGAAAAGGCTGGCCGGGGGCGCGCGTGTGGAGAAAGTTATAGGCGGGAACAGCCTCGATCGTCAGGCCGTCTATGGTTGTCGTGTCGCCGTTTTTCAGAACTTCCCCTCGCCCGAGTTTCAGGAAACAGGGTTCGGTCAAAACAATCTTTGTTTTTTCTGTACTTATAAGCTTAATCGTGTTTGGATCAAAATGATCGAAATGATCGTGAGACACAAGTATTACATCCGCCTTGGGAAGCCTTTTATAGTCTTCTGCTTTTCCCACGGGATCATTGTAAATCACCTTGCCGTTGAACGTGAAATACAGGGAAGAGTGGCCAATAAAGGTGATGCTTAAATCCCCTGTCGCGGTTTGAATAACGTCGGTCTCCAGATTGCCAGATTCACCGGCGGCAGCCGGGGCAGCTATCGCCATCAACATAACAAGCGCTTGCAATATGTCCATTGTCTTACCTCCTCAAGTTTGTTATCTGTCTCAGAGAAGTAACGTAAACGCTCAATTTGCCAGTCTTCCTTCCTGACGGAACCTGGCTATGATTTGCTGGATTTGCGGCATGGCAAGAGACGCGGCCTTCTCACCCTCAAGGATCGCCTCGTAACGCTTCTCAAAATCGGTGGCCCCGATATGACCGATCTTCGGCCTAATGATTACATCGGCATTTTTAAGCTGAATATCCGAGATCCGGGCATGCATGATATCAATTGCCTGAAGGATCGTATCAACCGTCCCTTGCGGCACAGATACGCCGGCTCGGGTCGATATGTCAACGGCGATCACGACATCAGCGCCTGCTTGGCGGGCGGCGTTTACGGCGACAGGACTGACCACGCCTCCGTCCACATATGTATTATTGCCAATCTGAACAGGCTGGAACACCCCCGGCACCGCGCAGCTCGCCCGCACCGCCCAGCCGGTATTGCCGGTCGCGAAAACCATCTCTTCCCCGGAACGAATGTCTGTGGCGATCACCCTCAACGGAATGCGCATTTTTTCCAGCGGAATTTTGTTTACGGTCTTATTGACAAAAGTCTCCAGCTTATACCCCCGAACAAACCCGTTATCCGGCAAGATATAATCGATCACATCGTCTTTCTGCAGATTCATGGCCATTGTCTGCATTTGAAACGCATTGAACCCCGCCGCGTAAATACTCCCGACCAAACTCCCCACGCTCGTTCCGACAATGATGTCTATCGGCACTTGATGGGATTCGAGCACCTTAAGTACGCCTATATGTGCAAATCCACGTGCGGCCCCGGCGCCCAGCACAACGGCGATCCTGGCGGGCTTTTGGGGAGACGGCGACGGAACTATCTCCCGGGAGGCGCAGGAGACAAGCAGTAAAAGACCGACCGCGGCACAAAAACATGCCACTTTTTGCAAATAGACTGAATTGTTATTCATTATCGCCTAATCCAAGTCCAGCATCGGCTCTTCATCCTCTTCGGTCTCCGGTTCCGCATCGTCTGGTTCCTCACCGTTTTCCCGTTCCTCTTCCCGTTCGGCGCGGGCCACGCCGACCAGTTTTTCCGTTTCATCGATGTCGATCAGCCGCACCCCTTGCGTGCTGCGGTGGATAACCCTTACCTCTTCGGCGCTCATGCGAATGATCCGTCCGGAATCGCTGATTAACATAATGTCTTCGCTACCGGAAATCTGCAGTATTCCCGACACATTACCAGTTTTTACAGAGGTCTTGAGATTGATTGTTCCCTTGCCTCCCCGGGCTTGCAGGCGGTACTCGCCAATCTCCGTTCTTTTTCCATACCCGTTCTCGGAGACTGTCAGGATGGTGTTGCCCTCGGTCGGAATCTCCATCCCCACCACCTGATCATCGCGATTCATGGTGATGCCTCTGACCCCGCGAGCGGTCCGGCCCATATCCCGAACATCATCCTCACTGAAGCGGATCGACTTTCCCTGCTTGGTTCCTAGAAAAATGTCCTGTTTGCCGAGGGTAACCTGGACCCCAATCAAATCATCGTCCGGATCAACGGAAATGGCGATAATGCCCCCGACCCGCGGGTTGGAAAATTTGGAAAGCTCCGTCTTTTTTATGGTTCCCTTTCTGGTCACCATAACGACCGACCGGTCGCCTGTAAACTCGCGCACAGAAAGAACGGCAGCGACCTTCTCTTCCTTGGCAATATTGATAAGATTTACAATCGCCTTCCCCCGCGTGGCCCTTCCCCCCTGGGGAATCTGATATACCTTCAGCCAGTACAGACGGCCCCTATTGGTAAAGATCAAAACATAGTGATGAGTTGAGGCTATAAATATCCGCTCTACAAAATCCTCCTCCTTAGTTCCCATCCCGATCTTGCCGCGACCGCCCCGGCGCTGATTTTTGTAAAGGCTCACCGCGTTTCGTTTTACATATCCGGTATGAGATACGGTTACAACCATATCCTCTTCTACAATCATGTCCTCAATGTCGATATCCTCGGCGCTTACGACTATCTCCGTGCGCCTTTCATCGCCATATCGTTCTTTTATATCCAACAGTTCCCCGATAATGACTTCCAGCACCTGCTTGGAATCAGCTAGTATGCCCTGCAGTTTGTTGATCAGCGCGTTAATCTCCGCGTATTCTGTTTCTATTTTTTCCCGTTCCAGACCGGTCAGTCGCTGCAGGCGCATCTCCAGGATCGCCTTCGCCTGCAATTCACTGAGACCGAAGCGTTGACAAAGGGCCGTCTGGGCCTCGGTTGGATTTTTTGCCGCCTTGATTAAAACGATGATCTCGTCGATTCTATCGAGGGCGATGATCAGTCCCTCAAGAATATGAGCCCGTTCCTGCGCCCGGGCGAGGTCAAATTCTGTCCGGCGCACCACTACATCTTTCCGAAAATCCAGAAAGCTCTGGAGAATATGCTTCAAGGGAAATACCCGCGGCTGTCCTTTTTCAATTGCCAGCATGATAATCCCAAAAGTGGTTTCCATCTGGGTATGCTTGTAGAGCTGATTTAAAACCACTGACGACATCTCTTCACGTTTCAGATCGATGACAACCCTTATTCCTTCCCGGTCTGACTCATCGCGCAAATCAGAGATGCCGGTGATCTTCTTTTCCTTTACCAACTCCGATATCTGTTTGATTAGATTAGCCTTGTTGACTTGATAAGGAAGCTCGGTGACAACTATGCTTTCGCGGTCGTTGCGTGCATTTTTCTCTATCAGAGAGCGGGCTCGCAACCTTATTATGCCTCTTCCGGTACGGTATGCAGAGATAATGCCTTCCCTGCCGTTAATAAACCCGGCGGTAGGGAAATCTGGCCCCGGGATGTATTGCATCAATCCCTCAACGGTTATTTCCGGATCGTGAATCAGCGCGATCGTTCCTTCTATTACCTCTCTGATGTTGTGAGGGGGAATATTGGTTGCGACCCCGACCGCGATTCCCGAGGAACCGTTTAAAATCAAAAGCGGCACCTTCGCCGGCAATACCGTTGGCTCTTCGAGTGATTCATCGTAATTGGGGACAAAATTAACAGTATTTTTATCCAGATCGGCAAGCAGCTCTTCCGATATTCTTTCCATCCTTACTTCGGTGTACCGCATCGCTGCAGGAGGATCTCCATCTATTGAACCGAAATTCCCCTGTCCGTCAACAAGCCGGTAGCGCATCGAAAATTCCTGGGCCATGCGCACAACGGTATCGTATGCCGCAGAATCGCCATGAGGATGGTATTTTCCAATAATATCGCCGACGATTCTGGCTGATTTTTTATAGGGCTTGTTCCAGCGGTTCCCCATTTCATGCATTGCAAATAAAACGCGCCGATGCACGGGCTTCAAGCCATCCCGCACATCCGGAATGGCCCTGCCGATAATCACGCTCATCGCGTAATCCACATAGGAGCGCTTCATTTCATCTTCTATATTAATCACAACTGTCTTTTCGAACAGGTTTTCCATTAAGTTGTTTTTCTCCTTAAATATTAAGAAATTGTAATATTTTAATCCTTCCGGTTAGACGTCCAGATTGGATGCGTACATCGCGTTTTTAAATATAAAATCGCGTCTTGGCTCAACCTGATCGCCCATAAGCGTAGTGAATATCTCATCGGCGGCAACGGCGTCTTCTATAAGCACCTGAAGCAGCGTTCTTTTTTCAGGATTCATCGTCGTTTCCCATAATTGTTCCGGGTTCATCTCCCCGAGGCCCTTATATCTCTGCACAGATATACCCTTCTTCCCGGCCTTGACAATATATTCAACCAGTCCGTTCAACGTCTCTATAGTTTCAATGTTTGTTTCTTCCTCGTTTTCCGATTCCTGGAGGGCGCTAACCTTATAAGGCGCCGCTCCCAGAGCGACAATCTGGATAAAAAGTGATTTTATTTCCGTAAACTTGGGAAGTTTAAGGGTATCAACGCTGAAGATATTTTTAATAATTACATTGTTTGACAAAACATGAAACGCTGTTTTCCACTTCCCCAGCTCCTGATCAAATTCCAGATCAAATTTTTCCAGTTTTTTCCCGAGCGCCGCGGCTATGCTCTCGGCGACTATTGCCATTGATCCGCTATCATTGAATGTTTTTTCAGACAATAAATCAGATGACGCCAAAAGGGAAATTAACTCCCGGTCGTAGCCATCCTTTTCAAATTTGTTAAGTATTGTATCTATGCGCATAGCCTTGCGGATATTTTCGATTAACCGCTTCCCGGTTATCGTCTGTTGCGCAGACCCTTCACCAACCAATAAACGGATCTTGCCGACTCCGTTTTCAAGGACGTAATCCTGCATCGTTTGTTCGTTATGGATGTATATCTCCTGTTTTTTGCTTGTTACTTTAAAAAGCGGCGGCTGGGCGATGTAAAGAAATCCTCTTTCAATAATTTCCCTCATCTGTCTAAAGAAAAAAGTGAGAAGAAGAGTACGGATGTGAAGGCCATCGACATCGGCATCGGTCATGATAATAATCTTGTGATAACGAAGCCTGCTTATATCCTTGTCTTCCTGCCCTATTCCCGCCCCCAGTGCGGTTATAATTACCTTCAGTTCCTCGTTTTGCAGCATCTTGTCAAAACGCGCTTTTTCCACATTTAGCACTTTGCCGCGCAGCGGCAAAATAGCCTGATTTTTTCGATCACGACCCTGTTTTGCCGACCCACCGGCAGAATCACCCTCGACAAGATATATCTCGCTGCGCGAGGGGTCGCGTTCCTGGCAATCGGCAAGTTTTCCAGGAAGGGAGCCGACCTCAAGGGCTGTTTTTCGGCGGGTAAGCTCCCGGGCGTGACGGGCTGCCTCCCGCGCTCTTGCCGCGTCAATAAATTTGCCAATTAACTGCTTTGCAACAGCTGGATTTTCTTCAAGGTAAGTGCTTATTTTATCGTAAACAATTCCCTCTACAAGGCCTTTTACATCGCTATTGCCCAGTTTTGTTTTTGTCTGACCCTCAAATTGAGGGTTTCTGATCTTTACGCTGATTACGCAGGTAAGCCCCTCTCTAAGATCCTCCCCTTTTAAAGACTCCTTGCCGTTTTTTAAAAAATTACCACTTGCGGCATAATTATTAATGACCCGGGTCAGGGCAGACCTGAAACCGATGAGGTGTGTTCCTCCCTCTGTCGTGTTGATGCTGTTAGCAAACGAAAAGATATTTTCCGTATAAGTATCGTTGTACTGAAGAGCGACCTCTACATTGCAATCATCCCTTGAACCGGATATATATATTGGCTTTTTAACGAGAACCTTTTTATTGCGGTCTATGTATTCCACAAAAGAGACTATGCCGCCTTCATAATAATAATCACTTTGACGATCGATTCTTTCATCTATTAAGCTAATTTTTATACCGGAATTTAAAAAAGCCAATTCCCTTAATCTGTTAGAGAGAATATCAAAACTAAATTCCGTATCTTCAAAAATAGTGTCGTCAGGTTTGAAGGTTATCCTGGTGCCCCGGCCATCCGTCTTTCCCGTCATCTTGAGAGGTGCAAGCGGGACACCGCGCGCGTATGACTGGGTGTAAACTCCCCCCTCTCTTCTTACTTCCAATTCCAGATATGTAGAAAGGGCATTAACTACCGACACTCCTACGCCGTGCAGACCCCCTGAAATTTTATAACTGTCATTGGAAAATTTGGCGCCGGCATGGAGTTTTGTAAGGGCAACTTCGGCGGCAGATATCCCCTCTGCCTTGTGAAGATCAACAGGAATTCCTCTTCCGTTGTCTTCAACAAAAACGCTGTTATCCATCCTTATTATCACGGTAATCTTGTCGCAAAATCCCGCTGAGGCCTCATCGATGCTGTTATCAACAACTTCATAAACAAGATGATGCAATCCCTCTTTGCTGGTGCTGCCTATATACATTGACGGACGCTTCCTGACTGCCTCCAATCCCTCCAGCACCTTGATGCTTTCCGCCCCGTAATAGTCGCTATCAGATTTCAGATTCATTCGTTTCTCGTCACCATTTTCCATTATTACTTCCATTAAATTCCTTCCTATAACTATAATAATTTAATTATATTAAATATTTATATTTTTAACGGCATAATAATGCAAAAATAACTATCATTGCCGGCGCCTCTCAAAATTGTTGGTCTCATGTCCTCATTGATTTCAAAATCTACCATCTCTTCCTCAATGACTTCTACAGCATCAGCAAGATATTTTACATTATATCCTATGTTTCTTTCCTCTCCATCATAATCTACTTCGATCTCGTCATTTGCTTCTCCTATATCATTATTTATGGAATTAAAATAAACTCTTCCCTTTGATAAAGTCATTATCACGCCGTTATATTTTTCAGAGGATACAACACACATTCTGCGGACAGCATGAAGCAATTTATCTCGTTCAATTTTTATTATTACTCCCCTGTTAGCGGGGATAACCCTTTTATAATCAGGGTAATCTCCATCAATAAGACTTGCCTTCAGGATTGTTTTATCTGTTTTAACTATTAATAAACCATTATTAACGCCAAGATTGATGTATTCCGCTTCATTTTCATCTAAAAGACGCGTTATCTCTCCAACGCCCTTTTTAGGGATAATAATATTTTTATAGTCTGCTGTTATAAGAAAATCATCGCTCTTTATATCGGCTACAGCAAACGACAGGCGATGGCTATCCGTTGAAACCATACGGACTACAAAAGAGTCGTCTTTTTTTTCAGTTTCCAATAAAACACCAGTCAGATTCTTGCGCATTTCATCATTGGATATCGCAAAATATGTTTTTCTCATTAAATCTTTAAGAATGTTTCCTTTCAATTTATAAAATTTAAAATCATCATTCTCTTCAATAACAGGGTAATCATCCGCAGGAAGGCCAAGTATTCTATAAATAGCCTTATTACAGGTAATTATAACTACATTTTTTTCGTTTTTTACAACATGGATATTTTCTCCCTGTATCTCTCGTACCATTTCATAGAGCTTTCTTGCAGAAACGGTTATTTCACCCTCCGTGATCACTTCTGTTTCATAGTTTGACACCAAACCTATCTCCATATCTGTTGCCATTATCTTTATCCGGTGGGGAATGGCTCGCAGTAAAAGATTATTCAATATTGGCATGGTTGTCTTTTTTTCTACAATTCCCAATGTCTTTTGAATCCCGGACAGAAATATATCTCTTTTGATATTAAATTCCATTTTCTCTATTTCATCCTTTCATTTTTTTATAATGAATATATTTTAAAATATTTTCTATAAAGAAATACAGTAATAGTAATAGGTCTTGTTAAAATTGTTGATAAACATATTAATAGCTCATTTTTATTGACTTTATGTTATTAATAATCTGTTGATGTAAAGAGTAAAAAACACTAATTATTTTTAATAATAATTTTTTTTATCTTTTCCACAGCCCCTATCAACTGTTTATCAGTCTGCAATTTCTTCTGAATTTTATTAAAAGAATATATTACCGTAGAATGATCCCTTCCCCCTATCTTTTCTCCTATATCAGGAAATGAAGAATTTGTCATCTCTCTTGCCAGAAACATCGCAACCTGGCGCGCTTCTGCAATATTTTTATTTTTCTTATTTGATTTAACGTCCTGAAGTTTTACGCCTAATTGAGAACAGACAACTTTCGTGATGTCGTCAATGGATATTTCTTTCTTTTCTGTTTTATATAGAAGTTGTTTGAGAACCTCTTTTGTAAGATCGATATCAATCGGTCTGGAGGTTAAGGAGGAATATGCAGATACCCTTACAAGATATCCTTCTAATTCCCTGATGTTGGATTCTGATTGCGTTGCCAGAAAAAGAGAAACCTCTCCAGGCAGCACAACACTGTTTTCACTGGCCTTTTTTTCTAATATTGCCATCCTTGTTTCTATATCTGGAGGTTGTATGTCGGCAATTAACCCCCATTCAAAACGAGATCTCAATCTTCCTTCTAAATTTTCGATATCTTTGGGAAATTTATCACTTGTAACAACAATTTGTTTACCAGCGTCATGCAGGGTATTGAATGTATGAAAAAACTCTTCCTGGGTTCTGTCTTTGCCAGCGATAAACTGTATATCGTCGATAAGAAGACAGTCTATATTTCTAAACCTTTCTCTAAATTTCTGCATTTTGTCAAAGCGAATGCAATTTATCAGGTCGTTCATAAAAACCTCCGCCGAGACATACACCACATTCATGTCTGGAAAGAGCTGAATAGCCTTTAAACCAATAGCATTGATTAAATGGGTTTTTCCCAATCCCACGCCGCCATATATAAATAAAGGATTGTAATTTTTTGCCGGTTGTTCTGCAACAGCAACAGCGGCGGCGTGGGCGAATTGATTGCTTGATCCAACAATGAAACGGTCAAAACTATAATTAGAATTAAGCGTCTTGTGCACCCGTTCTTGTATGTGTTTTGTTTTACTGTTATCCAATATTGATTCATCAGTTTTTATGGAAGGAGAGTTATTTTTATGAAGGTTATCTGCAATAATAAACTCAACATCATAATTTAGTCCAGTTACTGATAAAAGCGATTCCCGTATTATAAATAAATAATTTTCCTGCAACCAGTCTCTAAAAAAACGATTAGGAACGTTTAAACAAAGATTGCCCTCTTCAATAGACCTTACTTGAATTGGCATTATCCATGTATCGAAATTCTGCTTTGTTATTTTTTCCTTTATTATTTTAACAACTTTATTCCAAAGCATTTAGATGATACCCGATCTTATAAACATTGTTATCAACAGAGGTTGATGAATTAATTTTTCACCGTTCCAGAAGGTAGCGGGTAAGACGGTCCAGTTCTGAGGGGTTGGCGTATTTTATCTCTATACACCCAGCTTTTTTCCCAGATTTTATTTTAACACGTGTAAGTAGATGTGATGATAATGTTTTTTGCATATCATCGATATATTGATCCGAAGATTTTTTTTCATTTTTTCCCTGGCTGCTTTTAAGCCTTTTGATTAAACCTTCCGTTTCGCGTACATTTAATTCCCTTTTCTTGATGGTTCTCAAGGCGTTAAGCTGCAATTCAGGAAGGTCCAGAGAAAGCAGTGCCCTCGCGTGTCCGGCTGTTATTTTCTTACTTATTACATCTTTCTGTATTTCGTCCGGCAATTTAAGCAGTCGTATGGTGTTGGCGATTGTGGAGCGGTCCTTGCCTACCCGTGCGGAAATGTCATCCTGGGAAAGAGAAAAATCACTGGAAAGCACCTGATATGCCTTTGCTTCTTCTATGGGATTGAGAGCTTCTCTTTGGATGTTTTCTACAAGAGAAAGTTCTGCCAACTCACGATCGCTCGCTTTACGTATGACAACAGGAACTTCTTTCATTCCAGAGGCCTGAGCCGCCCGCCAGCGCCTCTCGCCCGCTATTATCTCATAACCGTTTTGCGTCTTACGGACGATGATTGGCTGAATAACACCATTTGTTTTAATCGATGCTATTAACTCTTTTTGCGCGTCATCGTTGAAATCTGACCGAGGCTGGAAGCGGTTGGGCGTGAGTTCTTCAATGCCACACATTACAAAGGCCGGCCTGTCTCCAGCATTGTTGATTAGATCAGGAAACATTGCGCCCAGGCCCTTGCCCAGGGAATTTGTCCGCGACATTACATCCTCCCGTTATTGATTATTTCTTCCGCCAATTCCATATAAGAGACGGCTCCGCGGGACTTGATATCATAAAGAATGATGGGGAGTCCGTGACTGGGACTTTCCGACAATCGCACATTCCTGGGAATAAGCGTTTTAAAAACAAGTTCTCCAAAATGAGAACGCACATCATCACTTACCCGCCGTGAAAGTAAATTTCTCGAATCGTACATTGTCAGTAGAATGCCAGCCAAATAAAGTGTCGGATTCAAATGTTTTCTTATTATTTCCATTGTGTTGAGCAGATGGCCCAGTCCCTCCATCGCAAAATATTCGCATTGCAGGGGCACCAACAGGCAATCCGAGGCCACCAGAGCATTGACGGTCAGAAAACCAAGAGAGGGCGGACAATCTATAATAACGTAATCGTAATCGGTTTCAAGGTTTCTTAAGAGATTTTTAAGTCTCTTTTCCCTATCTGCCAAAGAGATGAACTCAAGTTCGACCCCGACCAGATCCTGATTGGCCGGAATTATATCAAGGTGTGGCATCTGAGTTTTGATGGCAGCCTGGCTTAACGGATAATTGTCGATCAAACAGCGATAAAGATTTTTATCTTTTATATTTTCAGGAGTTACACCCATACCGCTGGAGGCGTTTCCCTGCGAATCCGCGTCTATCAGCAAGGTCGTTTTTTCAGCGGCCGCCAGAGAGGCAGATAAATTTATCGCAGTCGTGGTCTTCCCAACCCCGCCCTTCTGATTGGCTACGCTTATTATTTTTCTCATAACACCTAAAAAGGGAACAGCAAGATTAATCCATCAAACAGATTGACGCTAACACAAAATTGCCGCCAGTGGCAATATTTTTTAAAAAAATATAAATCATAATCGCCTATAAACTATTAATTTTTTGAGTGAATGATTTTTTTCTGATTCGGCTGCGGCCTCACCTGAAAAAGTCATTCCCGCGGACTGGGCGGCGACCTTGGCTGCCTTATCTTCGCCATGCCCTGCAGGACCTTTCATTGCGATAAGCTGACCACCTCGTTTCAGAAAAGAAGATGCAAAAATAATCAGTTGGGGGAGTTTAAAGGCCGCCCTGGAGATAACCGTATCAAATTTTGCCATCCACTCCTTCCCAGCCGCCAAGTCTTCGATACGCCCTCGAATTACCGTTACTTCTGTTAGCTTCAGGATGCGTACTATATGTGAGAGAAACGATGTTTTTTTTCTTGAAGCATCGACAAGAAAAACATTCAGGTTCGGCGCCAGGATCTTCAGTGGAATCCCTGGGAAGCCGCCGCCGCTTCCCAAATCCAGGAGAAATCCGGTTTCTTTCTTCAACAGAGGAAGCGGGGTCAAGGAATCGACAAAATGGCGTTCTATTATCTCGCCTGCGGAATGTTCGGAGATAAGATTTATCTGCCGGTTCCAAAATATCAATTCTTGATAGTATTGCACAAAAAGGGATAGTTGATTCTGATCAACATCAACACCTATTTTTGCTGCCCTTTTTTGCAGTTCGGAGGACACTTCCAATATAGGTAAACTTTTATTAATATCATGAGCCAATTGCAAAACTCCCCATTCTTGTCATTCCCGCAACGATTCTGAGCGGAAATCTGGTTCTAACTGCTTGAAAAACCATATTATGAACATTAAGCTTCGCTTTCCCGATAGAGACATTATGAACATTAAGCTTCGCTTTCGGGAATGACAAATGGTTTTGCAATTGCCTCTCATGTATATATTTATTCATAAAACGCGTGCAATTATAATGATTTGTGTAGAGAGAAGGCTTTCGTTAAGGTATTTTTCCGCGGTCAGCGTGCGAGGACAAGGTTTATAATGAATCTTTGATGATCCCCGAGACGATATTCTGATCGATTAGCTCTACTTTTAAGCCAAAACCGATTAACAGGGCCAAATCACAGATATTGTTTATTTTACGAGGAACGCCTCCAGAGTACGCGCATATGGTTTCGAACGCTTCATCTGAAAAGATATTTTTTTTAAGTCCCGCTTTTTCCAGACGAAAAAGTATATACTTTGTCGTATCGCTCCGGCTCAAGGGGTTGAGATGATAGCGGATGGCGACGCGCTGATCGAGTTGTTTATTGCTCACTATCATATCACGCAACTCTGGCTGCCCCAGGAAGAGCAAATTTAATAAATAGCGGTCGTTCATCTGAAAATTCAAGAGCATGCGAATCTCTTCAAAGGTATCTTTGTATATTGTCTGAGCCTCGTCAATTATGAGCAGGGAAATCGTGCTTTTGTTGGAATTTTCCATCAGTTTGTTGTTCAGGGTTTTGAGCATTTCCGTTTTGGTTGTGGCTTGTGAGCTAAGACCGAGTTGGTAAAGTGTTTCACTAAGGAAATCTAATGGTTCCAAGGATGGGTTGGCAATCAGACCGATATCAATATTCTCATGTTGCATCTGCTTTATTAAAACACGACTTAGCAATGTTTTGCCACAGCCGATTTCACCAGTCAGCAGCAAAGCGCCCTTGTTGCGTCTAATTCCATAGGTGATCCTCGAGAGCGCTTCTTCGTGTTCTGACGAAAAGAAAAAAAATTCCGGGTCAGGCGTATTTTCAAAAGGATATTTTTGTAAACCCCAATATTCTAAATACACTTTCTCACCCTTTTTCTATGTCATGGACGGATATTGTAAATCAGAACAGACACTAAATTTCTATTCTACCATGTCGGGATATAAGACCAGAAAAAATAAATCTTTTTCCTCTATAACGATGCTGGTAATCTTAATGGTGAACATATTACCGCGCTGTAATTCATTGGTACAAACCGCCCTAATACTATAAGGAAAAGAAGGCTTTACCAAGGCAACAACATCCTGAATTGAGCGCCCATCTGTTATTTTTAGAAAATCATTCATATTAATAGTTTGAAGGTCGTCAAGCAGGGTTTTTACCAATTGGGCGGCGGCTGCCGTCCAGCCGGTGATACGTCCCTCCCCGGTAATGAAAAAAATTATGCTCTCCGTGTATTTACGTTCTTCCAGGCCCTCCGTTCGGTGCTTCATCCAGAGGTAGGCCGCCTGCAAGGCTTGATTTGCTTCTTTACACTCTTGGCTGGTTATATTGTTGTTATGGTTTTCCAAGGATTTTCTAATCTCATCTTCCCGCGGGTGTTCTTGTACAGACATTTTTTTGCACCATAAAGATGATTTTTATAATATATGCATTATGTTATTACACTAAACAAACGTCGGCAGTCAAGAATATTTTAAAGCTCTGATAAAGCTCTGAAAGAGCTTGACATCCATGAACGGTTTCTATAAAAAGGACAAAGATATCTATATGGGACCTACATTGACTACAGTTATAAGGAGTGTAAAATGGCCATAGAGAACGAGAAAGTTTCCGCATCGGAATCGCTTCGCAAGACGAGAACATACGGCAAGGTCAGATGCATGAACCCAAGCTGCATGGGACGGCTGGAGCCTTCCCCTGGAAGCATGCAGATTACCTGCCCGGTCTGTGGGATGTCATATCGACTTTTCTGGGTGACACCGGAGCTGCCGAGAATCCGCGGTCCGGTCTGGGAGGTTAACCGCAAGTTAGCGGAAGATGTAATGGCGAAAAAAAAATTAGAAGCGTCTAAAGACGGTTCCATATAGAAGAGGAGGAACGCAAAATGGCATTGGACCGGAAAATTGCATACATTGATCTCTCTACCGGTAAATCAGAGATCAAGCCCATTCCCTTGGAAGTAAGAAAGAAATTTATAGGCGGCCGGGGTTTAGACGCCTATCTGCTTTTCAATAACGCACCGAAAGGCTGTGACCCGCTTGGTCCGGAAAACACTTTAATTATCAGCGGTGGATTACTTACAGCCACCTGCGCCTCCGCTACATCGCGAACGCACATCATGGCCAAATCCCCGCTTACCGGTCTTTTGGGGAGTACGAATATGGGGGGGTTTTTCTCCGCGGAAATGGCTTGGGCGGGTTTCCACCATCTGGTCATTACCGGCAAGGCGGAAAAACCTGTTTATCTGTGGATCCACAACGGTCAGATTGAAATCCGCGACGCCTCGAAATTATGGGGCAAATCATCCACGGAGACTCAATGGGCCATCCGCGAGGAATTGGGGGATCAGGAGATAAAAAGCGCCGTCATCGGTCAGGCCGGAGAAAATCTTGTAACGTATGCCAATGTGATGACCGGAATTAAGAATGCCGGCGGTCGCACCGGCATGGGCTGTGTGATGGGATCGAAAAACCTCAAGGCTGTTGCCGTCCGCGGCACAATGGATATCAAAATCGCCCACCCGCTGGAGGCGCTGGAATTCAACAAAAAATTCATCGAGCAGATCACCACCGCCAAGGTTAATAAAACCCAGGGCACATTGGGAACGCCTTTTATCTGGGGGGCCACCAATAGCTGGGGAGGTATTCGAACCAGGAACTTCCAGTTTAATCAGATGGAGAATGCTGACGAAATTGAACCGGAATCACTGGACGATATCGCGACCGAAACCATGGGGCCGTATCACATGACGGGGTGTTTCGGCTGCCAGGTGCATTGCCGCGCCCAGTACAGAATACCATCCGGCCCTTATGCCGGGATATACGACGAGGGGCCCGAATATACGTCCGTCGGCGCTTTCGGCAGTGAGCCGGATTGCAACAGGGCCGAGACGGTTCTGACCGCCAACTATCTGGCGAATCAGTACGGCGTGGATAATCTGGAAATCGGCAGCATCATCTCCTGGGCGATGGAACTCTACGAATTGGGAATCATCACCAGCAAGGAAACCGATGGCATTGATCTTCGCTTCAGCAATGCGGACGCTTTAATAGAGATGATCCACCGAATTTGCACCCGCAAAGGCTGGTTGGGCAATGTTCTGGCCGACGGGGGAATCCCGGCATCCGAAAAAATAGGCAAGCATTCTTTCGATTATCTGATCCAGGTCAAGGGGATGAACAACCTCCATTCCGATGAACGAGCCACACCCGGTCTCGCTTTGAATATAGCAACCTCGTCCCGCGGTTCCGACCATTTGCGGAGTCGGCCTGCCATCGACCTGTATCATCTTCCGGAGAGCGTGCTGCGCAAGATTTACAGCAGCCCGGTCCCCTACGAAGGCCCCCTCTCCTCCGATTCAATGGAGTATATTGGGAAACCCTGGCAGGTTTTCTGGCAGGAAAACTGCTACATGGCGGTTGATTCTATCGGAATCTGCAAATATCACACTACGTTTTTAGGGGCGACGTTGCCGAACTTTGAGGATTGGCCCCAGGCGATTTACCTCAACACAGGTCTTGAGATGACCCCTAAGGATATTTGGGACGCTGCCGAGCGCGGCAACAATATGGAGAGGCTTTTCAATCTGCGGGAGGGTCTGACGCGCTACGATCTGGTCAAGGGCGATATGCTCAATCATCGTTATTTTGATGAGCCTTGTCTAAGGGGAGCGCCAGATGTTATCGGCGTCATGATCGATCGGAAGAAGTTCGACATTATGGTTGATGAATTCTATGGACATCACGGCTGGGACAAAGAAGGCGCCCCGACGAAAGCAACTTTAAAACGCCTGGGTCTGGATCAAGAGCCAACCCATTTGCTTTAGATAAAAACAGAGGAGAGAATAATGGAGAAAATTCTGACGGTTAATTACGAAAAATGCACCGGCTGTCGCCTCTGCGAACTCGTTTGTTCTGTTAAGCATGAAGGGGTGTCAAACCCGTCAAAAAGCAGAATCCAAGTGGTGAAATGGGAGGATGAAGGCCGATATGTTCCGATGATCTGCCAGCAGTGCGAGGATGCGCCCTGTCAGAGCGTCTGTCCGGTAGGCGCCATTTCCCGAGACAAGGAATTCGGTTTTATGAAGGTCAATTACGATGTCTGTATCGGCTGTCGTTCGTGTGTCAGCATCTGTCCCTTCGGCGCGATGAATTATAATACGATGGCGCGCAAGGTCTTTAAATGCGATTTATGTGACGGCGATCCTCAATGTGCTCGTTTTTGCGAAGTAAAAGCGATTGAGTTTGTCACGGCGGACAAGGTCAGTTCGCTTAAGAAAAGAGAGGGCGCCGCGCGCCAGTCTGCGGCGGGGAAACAAGCTCTGGTAATAGAAGAACGTACCTGAACGGAGGTTCACGAAAAGAAACTAACGGGCGCCCATCTTGGGATGACGGTAAAAATCGTCATCCCAGGATGGGTTTTTTGTTTTACCGTCCCGTTATCTAAAGTCTTCCTCCGCAGTTTCCGGAACGTCCTTTAAACTTGTGTAGTCACTGTGGTGGTCTGATGGTGGTTTTGGACATGGATACAGGAGCGGTTATTTTCGTTGGCTACGGCAAGGGGGGTAACGCTCTTGCTCCCTTCTGGAAAAAGCTCAAACGGTCCCGGGCAAAAAGTAAAGGCTGTCGCTATGGATATGTCGCCGGCCTACATCAGCGCCGTTCTTGAGCATCTTCGCCAAGGCGACTATGGTGTTTGACCATTTTATGAAGATCAAGCTTCGCTTTCATGTTATCAAGCTCTTCAATGACAAACTGTCCGTTCTCCGAAGTCAACAAACAGGAGGCTGAGATTCTTTTG
Source organism: Syntrophales bacterium (assembly GCA_023229765.1). Taxonomy (NCBI): domain Bacteria; kingdom Pseudomonadati; phylum Thermodesulfobacteriota; class Syntrophia; order Syntrophales; species Syntrophales bacterium. The sequence continues at coordinate 22,373 of JALNYO010000044.1, forward strand.
GCTGGCAGGATATTTGCAAGCAAAAAGATTAAACTGAGAATGGTGTTGTCCTGGAATGAAAATTAACCGTGGAAGAGAGGAACGTATTATGAGCATGACCCGCCGGATTTGTATCTTGTCAAGTTTGATTGGTTGGTTGATTCTTTTTCTTTTTGCCAAGGGCAGCGTCTGGGCGCAGGCCCCCGCGAAGACATCCTGTGTTACAGCGAGTTGCCACGCAAAGATGGGGAAGGACAAGTTTGTTCATGGCCCCGCGGCCGTCAACGACTGCCTGGTATGTCACAAAGAAACGGAGAAACACAAATTTCTTCCCATCAAGAATGTCGGAGCGCTCTGTTACAGTTGCCACGATCCGGTTGACACAAAGAAGGCCGTGCACAAACCGGTGAAAGACGGCAATTGCACCTTGTGTCACAGCCCTCACCAGGCGCCGAACAAGTTCATGCTCCGGAGCGCGGGAGTCGATCTTTGTTTTACCTGTCATTCCCGGAAGCTCGTTGCCGGAAAATTTCTCCACGGGCCGGTGGCCGTCGGCGACTGCACGGCCTGCCACAGTGTTCATCAATCCGATTTCCCCAGGCTGCTGCAGGCGCAGATGAGCGATGTCTGCTATTCCTGCCATGTGGACAAGAAGGAGGATTTCGGGAAAAAGAAGGTTGTCCATAAGCCGGTTAAAGAGAGTTGCGTGGCTTGCCATACGGTGCATTCTTCGGATCATAGCCCCCAGTTGAAAAACGACGCAGCTTCGGCGCTTTGTTTTGATTGCCATAAGGGAATGAAGGAGTCGATTGCCAAGCGCAAGGTTCCCCATAAGGCCCTCGGTTTGCAAAAAGGCTGTCTGGCGTGTCACAATGCGCACGCCACCAACTTCCCCAGGTTGCTCGGCGATGAACCGATGAACGCCTGTTTTAAGTGTCACGATAAAACATACGGGAGCGGAAAGAAGGCCGTGGCCAACATCAAACAGATTGTCGAAGAGGGAAAATTCAAGCATGGTCCCATCTTGGAAAAGGACTGCTCCTCCTGCCACGACACGCACGGTTCCGATTATTTCAGAATACTGAGAAGCAATTTCCCGCCGCTGTTTTATGCCCCTTTCAACGTGGCGAATTACGAGCTCTGCTTTACATGCCATCAGAAGACATTGGTGCAGGACAGCAAGACGACGACCCTCACCGGCTTTCGCAATGGCGACAGAAATCTGCATTTCGTCCATGTCAACAAGGCGGATAAGGGAAGAACCTGTCGCGCTTGCCATGAAGGGCATGCCAACAACAACCCTCACCATGTCCGCGACGCGGTCCCGTTTGGCGGATGGAAGATCCCGATTAACTTTAAAAAGATGCCGGATGGCGGCACCTGCCTGCCGGGATGCCATGCCGAATACCCCTATAACCGTGTGAAGCCGGTGAAGTACCGATGAAAATAAAAGTAGCGCTGCTGCTGATTTTTTTCTTTATGATTGCCTCCGGATACGGTTTTGCGTCGGCGGAGGATACCCTGCCCCTTTCCGTGAAACTGCTTATCAAGGCCAAAAATGTGGCGGAGATTGAACGCGAAGCCAAGAGGTTGGATGATGCAGGCACCAAATTTCTGGCCTCGCTCGCCTATGGCGAGGCCTGCCTCCTGCGTGGCGATTTGGGCCAGGCGGAAATCCATTTCCGGCGAGCGATGGAAATCAACCCCGGTGGCATTGAAGGCAAGATAGGGATGGCCAAGACGCTGGCGGCCGGAAAAGAGACGGAAAAGGCAGTACAATTGTTAAATGACTCCTTGCGAACAAGTCCCCATCCGGTGCGGCTCCATTATGAAAAGGGGCTGATATTGGAAGCGGCGGGCGATGTTCCGGGCGCTGCTCGCGCCTTCGAGCAGGGATTGGAAAGGTATTTTTCAAAAAGATGAAAAAATTGCTGCTTTCACTATTCGTCATGTTTTGCCTTTTACTTTCCTCGGAATGCGTCTCCGCGCTGCGGGATTTGCAAACGGGAGAGGCAATTCCCCCTTTTTCCGTCAGCAATGCGGCCAGTAAGAGCTTCTCCCTGACGGAGCTTGCGGGTAAAAAGGGGACGTTGTTGATTTTCTGGCAGACCTCGACGAAAAACTCACAGAAGGCCCTAAGGCTGCTTGAGACGAATTACGCCAAGTGGAAGAAGCAGGGGCTGGAAATAGTAGCTGTTAACGTGGAGGAACAGAATATCACCGAGGATGATCTCAAAAAAATAAAGGCGGCTTCCGAAGGACTTACCTTCCCCATGTTTGTAGATTTCGGTTTGACGCTGTTTGACAAACTGGGAGTTATTGCCCTGCCCACCTTGATCTTGCTTGATAACAACCTGGTGATCAGCCGGGAGATGTCCGGCTTTCCCCTTGTCGGTTCCCAACTTTTTTTTGAAGAGGTCGGATACTTTCTGGGTGATAAACGATTGGTGGAGCAGGAGGTTTACCGGCCCGTCAAGCTGGCAATGTTGTCCTATCAGATGGGGCGCAAGTTTGAAAAGAAAAAGGATTATGACAGGGCTATCGATCTTTACGAAAAAGCCTTGAAAGCCGATCCCAAATATGTCAAACCTATCGTCCGGCTGATGGAATTGTATTTGAGTTTGAAGCGGATCGACGAGGCAGAGGCATTGCCGGCAAAGATCGATGCAACCATATTGGATAATCCGGCAGTGATGATGAGCAGGGGAAAGCTGTATTATCATGACAAGGATGCAGACAAAGCCATGAAGATGTTTGCTGAAAGCCTAACCAGGGAAGAAACCCCGGACGCCTATGTCTATTCCGGCTTTATTTCCTATGGTAAGGGTTTGCGGGAGGAGGCGGAAGCCTCTTTTGCCCATGCCGCTTCCCTGAGCAACAAGTCGCCGGAGATCATGAACAAGATCGGCAAATTTTTTGCGGAGAAGGGCGAATATGCCAAGGCCAACGGTTACTATAAGCAGGCCTTGGAGGAAATCTTAAAGACCGGCGGTAAATGAGAAAAAAATGGCAAAGGATCTGGCTGCTGGCGGCAGCTGTTTTGTTCGGCTGGCAGGCGTTTGCCTTGGCGGCTGACGAAAGCGGCATGCGGATTGTGCTGCCCGGCAATATGACCTGTTTGTCCGGCAGCAGTGCTGCATTCGTCGTCGCTGTCGATCCCCGAAAGATTGACACTGTTTCCGCCGGCGTCAACAAAAAAACCCCCAGCGTTTTGCCGGTTGCCGACAAGGAACGAAACAGGCGGCCCGACGGCATGATAAGCATTTGCGCTATCCTGACCCTCGATGAAGGTGAAAACATCGTGACCGTAAATGGTTACCGACAGGGGAAAGAGGTTGTAAGGGAAAGTTTGAAGTTGTTTTACGCGGCGAAGTCTTCCCGCGATAAAAGTGTTGCTCCTCCCGCTTATCGGGCCGTTCCCTTCCATACGACAAGAGGGGAGGCAATGTGTGTCGATTGCCACAAAGGGCTGGTGCTGCCGGTAAAAAAAATGACGCTTCCTGCCGATTCCCCCTGTCTTGGCTGCCATCCCCAGATCGTTGCGGAAAAGTTCAAGCATGGGCCGGCGGCGGTAGGCGACTGTGTTAGTTGCCATGCCGCTTCGGGCGCGAACAAATATGGTACTGCCAAGCCATTGAAAAAACTATGTTTCACCTGCCACGAAGAGGCCATGAAGCCCTGGCAGGACAAGAAATATACCCACGGTCCCACCGCAACCGGCGACTGTGCGATATGCCATGATCCTCATTCCTCCGCCGAGAAATTTTTCCTGCGGAAAAAAACCAATGCCCTGTGCATAGGTTGTCACGAAGAGAAGGCTACCGGGAAGCATGTCATTGCCAGTTATGTGTTTGGCAACACCCATCCCCTATCGGGGGGGAAAAACCCGATGCAGCCGGACAGGGCCTTTTCCTGCGCCTCCTGTCACTCGCCTCATGCCGCCAACAGCAGGGAAATCTTTGCCTTTGAAACCCCGGGAGGAAAAATGGGAATTTGTCAGGCTTGTCATAAAAAATGAGAATGTTAAACGTCAGTTTAAACCAGAAGCTAATCGGCATAACCATTGCGGCTTTCGTGATCATCATCGGCTTGGGGACGGTAAATCAGTATAAGTCGGTAAGAAAAGAGAATATTGCGTACCAGCAAGAGAAGGTAATGAACATCTCCAACTGCATCCTGAGTGGAGTAAGCATGTTGATGCTCCAGAACAAATGCGCTGAAGTGCAAGATTTTGTGGGAAAGGCCGCCTTAGATAAAAAAATCTGGATGTTGCAGATATTCAGGCCGGACAATGGTATAATAATAGCGTCTTCCCAAAGATTTGATGTGGGCAGGAGGTTGGGGGAAGCGGATTATGAAGGATACGTGAAGCATGGTAACGGGGAGATTTTTTTTATTGAAGAAAACAAAACGAAGTATTTTATGAGATTTTTGCCCATTACAAACATGCCCCCCTGTCGGAGGTGTCATTCTGCCGACAGGGGCGTGCTCGGCGTTATTGGGGTGAAAATCCCGATGGTCGCGGTCTATTCGCTTGTTCGGCCTATTCTTATTGATAACGTATGGTTCACCCTGCTTTCGATTGTCCTTTTTTCCCTCGTTTTTTCCTTTATCGTGATCAAGTTGATCCATGAACCACTGGACGAGATCATGGAAATGATACAGTATGTCGAAGATGGAAATTTTAAAAAGCGAGTTACCGTAAAACACGATGATATCATAGGAAGGCTGGCGGAAAAGTTTAATGCCATGACCTGGAGAATAAGCGAATCCCAGAAGGAAGTGGAAGCGTATCACCGGGCGCAGATGAAAAGAGCTTCCCAGATGGCCATGATCGGCGAGATTGCCTCCGGCATCGCCCATGAGATTAAAAATCCCCTTGCCTGCATCAGCGCCGCTCTGCAGGTGATCGAAGACGACCTTGAAGAAAAAAACGAACACAAGATGGTAATTAGGGAAGTCGTAAATCAAATAAAGCGTCTGGATGGCACGGTAAAAAAAATACTTGAATTTGCGAAGCCTGTGAGCGCCGAGAAAAAGTTGACGGCCATTGACGCAGTTCTACAGGAAACGCTGTTGTTAATCAGTCAGTTTGCCAATCAAAAATCTATCGAAGTCAATGTTTCCGGCGGCGAAGGGATTAAAAAAGTATATGGCGACGGCAAGGCGTTGAGACAGGTGTTTTTGAACATTTGTCTCAACGCCATCGAGGCCATGCAGGAAAAGGGGG